>JBDTLH010000067.1:0-15250 GCA_039934875.1 Acidobacteriaceae bacterium
GTGGCGAAGTTGCCATTGCCGTTGACGTTGTCATTCTGTGAAGAATAAGCGGTATTGAAGAGAGGGTTCTGCGCATAGACGATAGGGTCGTTGCTGAAGGGTTTGTGGTTCGAGATGGTGCTCACCCCGTGACCCGAAGAGTGGGAGACAAAGCTGGATGCAAAGCCTGATGTGGCCCAGCATGCAGCGGCGACTAACAACAAAGAAGCGCGAAGTTTCATCTATCTTCTCCTGATGGTTTGCCAGTCCGTGGCTTCGTGGGAAAGCCGTCTGGATTTGGCCGGAAAACTCATCTAGGAGGTTTTACTTACAAGTCCATGACTAATCAATACAAATCTGGCAGGATCGCCCAACTATTTTAACTTAATCCTGTGCAACTTTCTGCAACTTGTGCTACGCGAATTAGGTTCGCGGGTTGCACTTAGTCATTAACCACCCGGACACGGGCCCTTGTCTCTATCTTTGCCTTTATCCACGCTTCATCTATCCGCGCTTCAACGCCTGCCGTATATGCGCCTGATGGTGCTGGCCATGCCATACATAGAGCGCCAGCGCCTCTTCGAGCGGCACCTTCCCCATTTCCGGATGCACATAATTCCGCTGCCACTGTTCATCGGTCATGGCGCGCAGCAGGCTGGTCCACCGCGCGTGCAATGCTTCAAGCAACGCCAGCGAGGGTTCGATTGGGCCAGTACTATCCGGTAATTTGGCCCACGCCGACTCCTCATAACCCTTGATCGCGGGATCGTCTTCGGTGAGCGCCAGCTTAAAGCGCGAGTAACTTTGCATGTGGCTGTCGGGCACATGATGAATCACCTGCCGGACCGTCCACCCGCCCTCGCGATACGGAGTCTCCAGTTGCGCCTCGCTCAATCCTGCGACGGCGGCGCGCATTTTCGCCGGAAGCGCGGCTATGACGCCGATGCGGCGGTCGCGCTCCCTCTTGTCTTCCGCCGCGACGTAGTTGAATTTACCAATGGGATAACGAAGCTGGTCGATGTTGTCCATGACGCCATTCTACGTTCGAGTATCATAGGCGCGTATGCAAACTTCCCGCCCGCATCTCTTCGCGCTGTTGCCTCTGATCTTCTGCTTGTCTATCTCCGCCCTGGCGCAAAGCGCTCCCGCCCCCGCCGCCCCGGCAGCGAATCTGGAGCAGCAACTCGATCACATCGTTCCAAAGGTGCTGGCCGATACCGGTGTCCCCAGCGCATCCATCGCTATCGTGCAGGATGGGCGCATCGTGCTGCTCAAGGCCTACGGCGATGCCAAACTCAATCCTCCCACCCCCGCCAAACCTACCATGCGCTACGGCATCGGCTCCATCAGCAAGCAGTTCACCGCCGCTGCGATCATGATGCTGGTGCAGGATGGCAAACTCTCCCTCGACGACCATGTCGGCAAATATCTACCCGACCTAACGCGCGCCAATGAGGTCACGGTCCGCGAATTGCTCTCGCATACCGCCGGATATCAGGACGACTTCCCGCAGGATTATCTGCCCGCTCCGATGAAGTCTCCCACCACCGCGCAATACATTATGGATACCTGGGCCAAGAAGCCGCTCGACTTCGGTCCCGGCACTCGCTGGCAATACAGTAATACGGGATTCACCATCGCCGGCGCTATCCTCGAAAAAGTCAGCGGCATGAAGCTGATCGATTTCCTTGACAAGAACATCTTCAAGCCGCTGGATATGAAGAGCGCGGTGATCATCGACGCCGACCATCCCTCGAACCTGGATGTCGAAGGCTACTACCGCCATGCCCTCGGCCCTGCGCGGCCTGCGCCCCTCGAAGCCCCGGGATGGCTTGCCGCCGCGGGCGAATTGATGATGACCGCCGAAGACCTCGCCAAGTGGGACATCAGCGTGATGAATGAATCGCTGCTCAAGCCTTCTTCTTATAAAACCATGGAGACCGAGAACCTGCTGCGGAACGGCCTCGGCACCCGCTACGGGCTGGGCATGCAAATCGTCTCCCTCGGCACCCATCGCGAGTTGGAGCACGGCGGCGAGATCATCGGCTTCGTCTCCGACAATATCGTTCTGCCCGACGACAAAGCCTCCGTCTCCGTGCTCACCAACATGGACGCCTCTTCCGCGGCCTCCTCCATCGCCCGCCAGGTGGCGCAGATACTGGTCCGCAAGCCTGACCCCAATGGCAACGACGCCGAGGCCCGCGCCCGCAAAGTCTTTGAAGGATTGCAGCACGGGCAGATCGACCGCTCGCAATTCACCAGCGATGCCAATGGGTATTTCGACCAGCAGGCGCTTCAGGATTTCGCGAACAGCCTCGGCCCGCTGGGAGAGATCACCAGCTTCACCGCCAATCCGCCCCGCCAGCGCGGCGGCATGACGGCCCGTACTTTCATCGTGGGATTCAAAGACAAGTCGGTGGAGATTAGCACCTACGAGACCAAGGACGGAAAGTATGAACAATTTCTTGTGTTGCCGGTCGCGTGAACAGGCTTAGAGAATCACGAGGGGGATAAGCCACCCTCAATCATGGGCTTTACCCCCTGAGGAGAACACCAATTGATAGCAAGCGTTCCAGCCCGTAACCCACGCCAACCATACCTCAACAATAAAGAGGAACATCCCCATGCCCACCGCTCCCCAGCAGAAAGCTCCCGCCCCTCAAGGCGCTACCATCCTGTGCTTCGATATTGGCGGCTCCGGCCTCAAAGCGATGCTGATGAACGTCAACGGCGAGGCCGCCAGCGAGCGCATTCGCATCGCCACCCCCGATCCACCCTCTCCCGATGCGGTGCTCCGCGGATTGCGCGAGCTCGCCGCCAACTTCGACGGATACGCCTACGTCTCCTGCGGCTTCCCCGGCGTCATCAAGAAAGGCATCGTGCACACCGCGCACAACCTCGATCCCGAGTGGCAGGGATACGACCTGCTGACCGCGTTGAAAAAATTGTTAGGCGTCCATGTCCGCGTCGCCAACGATGCCGCTGTGCAAGGCATGGGCGCGATCCGCGGTCGCGGCCTTGAACTCTGCCTCACCCTTGGCACCGGCATGGGCTCTTCCCTCTTCATCGACGGAGTGCTCGTGCCCGGCCTCGAACTCGGCCATCATCCCTTCCGCAAAGGAAAAACCTACGAAGACTATCTGGGATCGCAGGGCCTCAAACGAATCGGCAAAAGGACCTGGAACAAACGCCTGGAACAGGCCGTCGCGACCGCCGAACGCCTGTTCAACTACGACCACCTATACATCGGAGGCGGCAACAATCGGCTCATCAAATTCCCCCTGCCCGCCAACGCCACCCTGATTGAAAATCTCGACGGACTCAAAGGCGGCGCCGCGCTCTGGCGCGACGTCATCCAGACCGAAGGCACTCTGGTCCGCGAACAAAAACAAACTTCCCCCGCCTCCACCATCTCCCGCGGACCCGTTAACCGAAGCCCGGCAAACGCTGGAAAGAAACCTAAAATAAAATGAGAGAGGCGGCCCGTGGGCCGCCTCTCTCTTCTGACGCTCTGACCTAACCTTACAGGACCTGAACGTTCTCTGCCTGCCAGCCCTTAGGGCCTTTGGCGACGTTGAACTGGACTGCCTGTCCCTCTTGCAGGCTACGGAATCCATTGGATGCGATGGCGCTAAAGTGCACAAACACATCTTCGCCGTTTTGCCGTGAGATAAAACCAAATCCTTTTGCGTCGTTAAACCACTTAACGGTACCTTGTTCCATTGTGTTGCTCTTTTCTTAATTGATTTTCGTCAAAGTGCGGGAAGTGCTATTCGTGCAGTGCTGAGGGCAGGTTAGTGCGGGCAGAACTTGCTTTGGAGCGTTCCGTAATTCAGACGTGCTTCTATTATAGCGCATACGCGTCCCCAGTCTGCAAGCACCAGAAATCCTCCCACACGCTCACCTCCCCGCCCCCGCTTCGTCTGACCAAGAGGATGAGGCATATACTTTAATCTACAGATTCTCCCATTAAGGACCTCCATGTCGCGCAGCACTACCCGCTCCCTGATGTTTGTTCTCCTCGTCGTTATCGCCTGCGGCACCCTGGGCGCCGTCTTTGGACAGAAATTGACCAGCAATGCCGTCGGCGGCGATACCGCCGTGCGCGACAACCTCAAGGACTTCACCCAGGTTTACAGCGTCATCGAGCAGAACTACGCCGAGCCGGTCAGCCCCGACAAGAGCATCTACGACGGCGCCATCCCCGGCATGTTGCATGTCCTCGATCCGCACTCCAACTTCTTCGATCCCAAGGCCTTCGCCCAGATGCGCGAAGATCAGAGCGGCAAATATTACGGCGTGGGCATGATGGTGGGACCGCGCAATAACAAGATCATCGTCATCGCTCCCTTTGCCGGAGCCCCCGCCTATCGCGCCGGCATCCGCCCCGGCGATATCATCGTCGCCATTGACGGCAAGCCGACCGACAACATGACCACCTCCGACGTCGCCGACCTGCTCAAGGGCGCGCGCGGCACCACCGTCAAGATCACGATGCTGCGCGAGGGCCACGAGAAGCCCATGGAGTTCTCCCTGGTGCGCGATGAGGTCAAGCGCGATTCCGTTGACCTCGCCTTCATGATCCAGCCCGGCATCGGATACATCCACCTCAACAACTTCCAGGAGACCACCGACAAAGAGATCACCACCGCGCTCGACAGCTTCGGCGACCTCAAAGGACTCATATTCGATCTGCGCGGAGATCCCGGCGGCCTGCTCAATGAAGCCGTCGCCGTCTCCGACAAGTTCCTCAAAAAAGGCCAGGTGGTCGTCTCCTTCCACGGCCGCAACTCCCCGGAAAAAATCTTCCGCGCGCAGCACGGCAATGACGGCAAAGATTATCCAATCGTCGTCCTGGTCAACCGCGGCACCGCCTCCGCCGCCGAGATCGTCTCCGGCGCCATTCAGGACCACGACCGCGGCCTCATCGCGGGCGAGACCACCTTCGGCAAAGGCCTGGTGCAGACGGTTTATCAGCTCAGCGAAAACACCGGATTGGCGCTCACCACCGCCAAGTACTACACTCCCTCCGGCCGCCTCATCCAGCGCGAATATACCGGCGTCTCGCTCTATGACTATTTCTACAACCGCGACGCGGAAGACGGCAGCCAGCCCGCGCAGAACCAGAACCGCGAAGTGAAGCTCACCGATAGCGGACGCACCGTCAACGGCGGCGGCGGCATCACCCCCGACGTCAAGATCGATACTCCCAAGGCCAACAAGTTCCAAGACCTGCTGCTCTATAAATACGCCTTCTTCAACTTCGCCAAGCACTACCTCATCAACCACAATGTGGATAAGAACTTCGTGGTCAACGATGAGGTCATGACCGAGTTCCGCAAATTCCTTACCGACCAGCAGGTTCCTTTCACCGACGCTGAACTGAATGGAGTGATGGATTGGGTGAAGGCCAACATCAAGGCGGAACTCTTCACCTCCGCTTATGGGCAGCAGCAAGGGCTGCGGGTCCGCGCCGAGTGGGACCCCATGATCCACAAAGCGCTTGACCTCATTCCCCAGGCCGCCCAACTGGAGCATCACGCTATGCAGACCATCGCCAGCCGCCGCCCCGCCGCCCCCGCGCAATAACCTGCAATCGCAACCCCCGCAGGATTGAGCCGCGAAGGAAGTCACCGACAGACCCGCAGCTTTACTGCCTCCGGAAACCGCTTTAACTAGATCCCCGGCTCTACAGCCTGCGGAGAACGGCTTTAGGCAGCCCCCGGTTTCCAGACCGCGGCGAGCGGCTTTCGGCAGCCCCCGGCTTTCCAGCCTGCGGCGAACGGCTTTAAGTAGACCCCCAGCTTCAGCCGTGGGATTCGATAGGAACCATTCCGGCGCTTCAGCGCCTGAGGTACGCACATCCAACATCTCCGCGCCGGCTCTACTCCGGCGGAAAAATCACAATTGTTGACTATCTACAATCCGTAGTGTAGATAATCATAGTATGGGTAAGCCAAGCGATCTGGTGCAGGGCACTCTCGACCTGCTCATTCTCAAAACCATCTCCCTCCAGCCAATGCACGGCTGGGCGATCGCCAAGCGCATTCAACAGATCTCCCAGGAGGCCCTGCAGGTCCAGCAGGGCTCGCTCTATCCCGCGCTCCATCGCCTGGAGCAGCAGGGATGGATTCGCGCCAAATGGAGCGAAACCGACTCCGGACGCCAAGCCAAGTTCTACTCGCTCACCGCTGCTGGACGCGCTCAGTTTGAACGCGAAAAACAAAGCTGGATTCGCCTCTCGACTGCTATCAATCTTGTAGTCGAGGGAGTCTAAGCGCAAGAGGAATAGACCAATGAAGATCGAGATGAATACGCGTTGGGTTGAACGGCTCCGCATGTCGATGCGGATGTTGTTCCGTCGTCAGGCTGAAACCGCCCGCCTCAATCAGGAGCTCGAGTTTCACCTCGAACAGCAGGTCTCCGAAAACATCGCTCATGGCTTGAGTCCGGAGGAAGCCCGCTCCGCAGCCCTCCGCGCCTTCGGCAATCCCACCCTGGTGCGTGAGCAAACCGGCTCCACCTGGAGCTGGAACTGGCTGGAAAAACTCGCGCGCGACTTGCGCTATGCAACGCGCACCCTCGCCCGCTCGCCTGGCTTCGCGCTCATCGCGATTCTCGTCATGGCTCTCGGTATCGGCGCCACCACTTCACTCTTCACCATCGTGAGCGCGGTGCTGCTCAAGCCGCTGCCCTTCCGCGATCCTGGCAACCTGGTGATGGTCTATGAACACTTCCGAGGCACTGACTCCAATAGCGGCGATGGATTCAACGTCGTTGCCCCCGCGGACTTCCGCGATTGGCGCCGGCAAACCCACGGCTTCGAGGACATGGCTGCATGGCGGGGCTATGGCTTCACACTTACCGGCGAGCACGCCGAATTGCCCGAATCGGTAGCTGCCGGCGGAGGCTCATGGAACCTGTTTTCTCTCTTAGGGGTGCAGCCCGCCCTGGGGCGCGCCTTCACCCAAGACGAAGACCAGATTGGTGCAAATCGCGTAGTGATGCTCACCTGGAGCCTCTTCCAGAGGCGCTTTGCCGCAGACCCGTCCATCCTGGGTAAGCAGATACGGCTTGACAGCAATCCTTACACGGCGATCGGCGTGCTGCCGCGCTGGTTCAGCTACCCTGACGCGCAGGTTCAGCTCTGGGTCCCCTACGCTTCGGCCTTTACAGCCGAGGACTACAACAGGCACGACTCTCATCAGAGCCATGTGATTGC
Organism: Acidobacteriaceae bacterium; assembly: GCA_039934875.1. Lineage (GTDB taxonomy): Bacteria > Acidobacteriota > Terriglobia > Terriglobales > Acidobacteriaceae > JBDTLH01. Next base: position 7,202 of record JBDTLH010000067.1, read on the forward strand.
GCGGCTGCGCCCGGGAGTGAGCGCTGCTGCCGCAACCAGCCAGGTAAGCGCGTTGCAGTATCAAATGCATCTGGCAAATGCATCGAAGCCGGTGGCGGAAGATGCGGTCTTTCGTCCCATGATCGACGACGTGGTGCAGGATGTGAAGACCCCGCTCATCGTTCTGCTCTGTGCCGTGGGATGCATGCTCCTGATCGCCTGCCTCAATGTCTCCAATCTGCTGGTCGCGCGCGGCGCGGCCCGGCGCAAAGAAGTTGCCGTCCGCGGAGCGCTGGGCGGCAGCCGCCTCACCCTGATCCGCGAACAGATGACTGAGAGCCTGCTCATCTGCTTCACCGGAGGAGCCCTCGGAGTGGCGCTCTCCTGGCTCGCCACCCGCTGGCTCGCCAGCCACTGGGAAGCCCTCCCCCGCGCCGAATCGATTCACCTGGATACGGGCGTTCTCGCATTTTCAATCGGTCTCGTACTTCTGACCGCCTTACTCGCGGGACTGCTCCCCGCCATCTCCTCCACTGGCAGGGAAGTCTTCGCGGCGCTCCAGGAATCTTCCCGCTCCATCGGCGGCAGCGCCTCCCGCGCCCTACTTCGCAAGACCCTGCTCACCGCCGAGATCGCGCTTACCGTGATCCTGCTCGTCTCCGCCGGATTGCTCTTCAAGAGCTTTCTGCACCTGCGCACCTCCAACCTCGGCTGTGCGACCAGCAACGTGCTCACCTTGAGGTATGACCTGCCGGAGAAGCAATACGACACCCGCGAAAAGGTCATCGCCTTCCACGAATCACTGCTCGAGCGCGTGCGCCGGCTGCCTGGAGTGCGCGCCGCGGCCCTGGTCTCCACCCCGCCCGGCGGCGGCTATGAGAATGACCACGTATTTACCATTCCCGAGCGCCCCACCTCCAGCTTCAACCTGCAGTACGACGCATTGACGCGCACCGCCGGCCCCGATTACTTCACTACCATGCAGATTCCGCTGCTCAACGGACGCTTCTTTACCGATCAGGAGCGCCTCGCCCGCGACCACTACATCGTCGTGAGCAAGAAGCTTGCAAACCAATTCTTCTCCGCCGACGACCCCATCGGCAAGCACCTCCATATTGCCTGGGGAGGGGATTCCGAGGACTTCGAAATTATCGGCGTGGTGGGCGACACTCTCTACGACGTTACCCAGCCGGTGAAAGCCACCGTCTATTTTCCCATCCTCTCCGGCATTCCCAGCCAGACCAGTGCCGCCACCCTCGTTACCCGCACCGCCGGAGACCCGCTCGCTCTCTCCATACCAATACAAAAGCAATTGGCTGCGCTGGATCCGGCGCTGGCTGTCCATAACGTGCTCACCATGCCGCAGATTCTCGGCAAGAGCACGGCGAGCCAAAGCTTCAGCGCCACCCTCGCGCTCGCCTTCGCTCTGCTCTCTCTACTCCTCGCCGCCATCGGACTTTATGGAGTGCTCTCCTATCTGGTCACCCAGCGGGTTGCGGAGATCGGCATTCGCCTTGCGCTGGGCGCACAGAAGTCACAGGTATTGCGACTGGTGCTGCTCGATGGTCTGCGCCCCGTATTCATCGGCTTGCTGGTTGGCCTGGCGGGCGGCGCGGCGGCCGGCATGCTCATCCGCTCCCTCCTCTATGCAACCAGCCCGCTCGATCCGCTGACCTTCGCCGCCATGATCGGCGCTCTGCTGCTCACCGCCATCGCTGCTTGCGCTCTGCCCGCCATCCGCGCCTCAAGGGTCGATCCCATGCAGGCCTTGAGGACCCTCTGATTACTCCTCGAGCCGAGAGTAGTCCGTCCTGCGAATCGATGGGACCAGGACTCGGACTCGGACTTGCACTTGGACGACGATAAATGGTGAAGGAACAGTGATCAGAATCAAGGGTGCACTCTAACAGCCGCTCTTTCAATCATCGTTCATCACCGTCCTGCATATTTTAGGCCGCTCCAAATACCGATCGGCGTCTATCGGCGTTCATCGGCGGCCAGCCCTCGCCTAGGAAACTCGAAACTGACCCATTTGACTTTGACGCTATCCATGGAACATAATTCGCGCGTTGGCACTTGTTTGCTTTTTGCGATCATCTGCGGCACTATCTACAAAGATTTACGGAGGAGCGATGACCTTCTACGACGACACCCTTTATGGACGTCATGATGATGATTCCGATGAATTCGGCGGAGCCAGCGGCTTGAATGACAACGAAGAAGAGCCTTTGGACGGCGAAGAAGACGATTACGACGACGAGGAAGAGGAGGAAACCGAAAGTGTGAGCGAAGGCTCCCACCCTGCGACTGCACCGGATGGCGGTCGAAGCGCCGCAGCCTCTACTCCATCTTCGTCTCCCACTTCCTCTCCGAAGCGCAGTACCGCTTCCGCCCCGAGCAAGAAGAGCGCCGCGCCGGCCAAGAAGAAAACGGTGGCCAAAAAAGCGCCGGCCAAAAAAGCAGCGGCCAGGAAATCTACGGGGAGCAAAAGCTCCGCGAAGAAGTCGAGCGCCAGGAAATCTTCCGCTAAACAATCGAGCGCCAAGAAATCCCCGGCCAAAAAGTCGCCGCCCAAAAAGTCCTCCACAAAATCTTCAGCTAAGAAGTCTTCCGCCAAGAAAACAAGCGCGGGCAAAAAAACGGCAGCAAAGAAAAGCGCAGAGCGCCCGGCGGCAAAAACCCGCCGCCGCTGACATCCCCGCCCAGCCGGGGGAAGCACCGCGAGTTCCGCCGGTGCCTCCCCCGGCATTCCGCCTCATTTTCATTCATCAGCCTCCCCCGTTCCCCATTTATTTGCAGCGCTTCAGCCGCGCCCTTCCGCAAACTCCACAGCAATCTCCGCCGCTCTGTGCCCTTGTGGACCGGCGGCAAATTTCGCTCTCAGCCCCGCAACCGCCTGCCCCACCTGCTCCGCCTTTACCGGACGAAACAACACCGCCTTCACTCCCAGCCGCAACGTGCCCACCGGAACACTGCGATTGGTCAACGCAATCCGCGCCGCCCCATTGATCGGTGTGCGCCGCATCAACTCCATCGCGCCCGGCGTCTCCAGATCAAAGAAAATCACCGCGTACGATTGCGACTCCAACAGCCGCTCCGCCGTGTAAGCCTCGAAGCAATGGTCCACCGCCAACCCCTGCTCTTCGAGCGCCATACGGACCGTCCGCGCATCCTGCGGCCGCTCACACAACAACAATGCTTTCTCCATTTCCATCCCTCGCAAGCGAAAATTCCATGTCCTCACCTGCTTTATCGGACAGATTGGAATTTACTTAAATCGCTGCCTCTTGACCTTCCGCCCGCGAAGATGAATACCCGGTTCTTTTGAATTCAAACCCTTTCTTGCTCTGTGTGCTATGCCTTTGCGGTTCATCTTCCTCTTCCCTTCCTCCGTGCTGCCTCCGTCTCCTCCGTGCTTCCGCTCTGCCTTTCGCACCACCCATCTCTCGCGGTTAGAATGATCACGAAGCTAAAGGAGGCATCATGGCAGGCCATCACTCCCCGGAATTTCTCAACATCGTCAACGACGCAAAATCCCGCGTGCGCGAAACCAACGTTCCCGAAGTAAAGAAGCGCCTCGACGCGGGCGAAAAACTAAATCTGGTGGATGTCCGCGAAGACCTGGAATGGCAGCGCGGTCATATCCCCGGCGCCGTGCACCTCGGCAAAGGCGTCATCGAGCGCGACATCGAGAAGACCATTCCCGATAAATCCGCCGAGCTCATCCTCTATTGCGGCGGCGGCTTCCGCTCCGCCCTCGCCGCCGACAACCTCAAGAAAATGGGATACCAGAACGCCGTCTCCCTCGACGGCGGATGGCGCGACTGGACCGCCTCCGGCTTCCCCACCACCACCGATTAGCAACCTCGGGTCTAGCGGCAGCTAGCTATAGCTCCAGGCTATATGCCGCTTCACGATTGCGTTGCCCAAAGAAGGCGTCAATTTTCGCCTCGAATTTCGCTTTTTTTGATCGAAATTGCGCGTTTTGTTCGCATAAAAACGCGCCTTTTCCGGTGTTTGCCCCCGGTTCACTGCTTCGCCGAGGAATTCGCCGCCTGAAACGCCGGGTTCTTCCCGAGACTCAAGATGTTCGCGATAATCCGGAAGGCGCCCGGAACTCCTTCCGGCAGTTGACGATACAGCGCAAACGCCCCATAGATGTACGCCCCTTTCCCATAGCGCGCATACAGCAGGCCGCCCTTTTGCGGGTCCTGCCCCGGATCATGCACCTCGGTAAGCGCCTCATAGCGCGGGTCCCAGCTCTTCATGAAGCTGTGGCCGCGCTCTTCAAGCCATCCGTCAAAATCCGCCGAAGTGATCTTGTTGGGCCATGTTATCAATGGGTTAGCGGGATCGAGGATCTTCACCTTCGCGGTTTCGTCCACCACTTTTTCGGGATCGTTGGTCAAACTATAGGGATATGGCCCGTAATTGTGGTCATATTGCGCGCTGTTGTACTGCACAAACAGCACCCCGCCGTTCTTCACATAATTCAATAGCCGGCCGTTGTAGGTGATCAGATCGGGCCGCGCCGCATAGGCGCGCACTCCTAAAACGATGCAGTCATATTGATTGAGATCGCCGCTTGCTAAATCGCTGACAGATAAGAAGTTAACGTGCACCCCAATATCTTCGAGCGAGGCCGGCACCTCGTCTCCGGTGCCGATTACATAGCCGATTCTGAGGCCGGGCGCGACCTTGACGTTGACCCCGCGCGTATCCAGCGTGGCCGGACTATACAGCGGATAGGGGCGCAGTCCTTCATAGCCGGTGAGGTGAAATCCCTCGGTATATTTCTCGCCCTCATATTCCGCTATGGCTTTGATTTCATAGGGCTTGGCCTCAAGCTTCCCGGGCGTGATTTCAAAGCTGCTCTGCTGCACCTCACCGTCTCGGCCAATCGAAAAATTCACCTGTGCTGGCTTCGCCGTCCAGCCCACGGGCATGGCGAGGCTGAGAACGCCTTTGGCCTCGCCCTTCACACTGCTGCGCAGCGCCACCGTGAGTTTAAATGTCGTTCCGCTCAGCGGCATAATCCCGTGACGGGGAGAGACGGCAACCGAAATCGCGGGAGCGACTAACAACGGCTGCAACTCAACCCCTGGTCCCGTGACTTTGCGCACGGTTTGTACAGTCTGCCGCACGCGAATTGGCTCTCCTTGATAATCCAAGTCCACTTCGGCGGTGAGCGGATAATCGCTGGTCGGCAGGCCGAGATCGGCTGGAAGATGAATGTCGTAGTACGGTTGTTCTGAGTTGGGCCGAGTGAAGTAAGGGCGCGTGAGTTTCGCGTCTTTGGGGACCGTGACCTGAAAACGCTGCGCGATGTTTTTGTTGTCGGCAAGCGTTGTGGGCGATTCCCCGAGAGGCTGTACTGCCCATCCCGGCTCCGGTGCAGCCAGGAATATCTTGCTGACGGTCACCTGAGCTGGGCTTTGGTTGGTGGCGGAAATTTTAACCCAGAACTCCTGCCCGGGAATTGCCGCCTGGAAGGTGTCCGCTGAGCCGCCGAACATGGCGAAGCGTCCGGTTGGCTCCTGCTCAGGAGTGACCGTCGCCAATACGTTGATGCCGAGCGCTTGCGCGAGGGCGTCGTTGAATTGTGTCTCCTTCACCCGCAGTTCGTGCTCGACGTTGTACTTTGCCGCGGGCGATAACGAGCTCTGCTCCACTTCGGCGATCAATGCGCGCGTGGCCTTCAGGCCTTGGGCTAGCGAAGGCGCGACTTGTTCCGGATGGGTCATGCTGAATTTCGATAACGCATCTTCCACCGACGAATTGATCTGCGCGAGCCCTTGCTTGAGAAAGTCGTTACCGCCGCCGTCAGCCAGTTGCGCGATCCCCAATACCGAGGTGTCAATCCCATCGAAGAATGATTGTTCTTTGCCCTCCACCGGAAACGCGGAGCCAAAGCGATGATAGCGCGAGGTGACCGCTCCAGCCGGAGCGGGGCCAGTTCCCCCGTTCTGCGATTTCTGAAAGCCGAGTCCGGTGCGCGCGATCTGCACATAGTTCAAGCCAAGCGCGGGGTCATAGCTTCCAGTCGGGACATCCAGGTCATCGGAGAGCGGCCCTTCGATCCAACTTTTGTGGACGTAATCATAGAAGCGCACCGGCACATATTTTCCCGTGGCGTAGTCATACATGCCCTGTTGTGTGGCGGCGAAGAAGGGGACACGGGAATAGACTTTCAGCGGCTTCCAGGGAAGCAGCCCGGCTTTGATCTGGTCGGGGAATACGTTGGGATCGGCGGCGGCGTCAAATACCTGCTGCGCCATCATGCCCGAGACTTGATGCTGGCCGTGTCCATCGGTCGGCCCTCCGACAAAGGTGGAGGTGACCACCAGCGGCCGGGTCATGCGCACGATGCGCACCACGTCATAGAGCACCCGGTCGTATCCCCATTTTTCGAGCGCCTCTTCTTTGGTCTTGGAGAAGCCGTAGTCGGCAACGCGAGTAAAGTACTGCCGTGCGCCGTAGTAGCGGTCGGCTTGCAGCAGCTCCTGCGTCCGGACCTCGCCGAGTGCATCGTAAAAATCATCGCTCATTATGTTTTGTCCGCCCTCGCCGCGGTTGAGCGTGAGCAAGGTAACGCGAGTGCCGAGTCCGCGCGACTCATAGCTCATCATGCTGCCGTCTTCGTCATCCGGATGGGCGACGATCACGATCAAGCTGGCGCGCGTTTGCAGTTTGCGAAGGCTTTCGAGCAGCGCACTCGATCCGCGGTCTTCGGGAATCGCGATCGCGTCCGGCTTCGCATTCGGGGAAGGATTGCGGGGAGCGGCTTGCTGGGCGGAGCAAGACAGCGCCGCGCAGAGGAGAGCGAATCCGAAAGGAGCCTTCAATAATTGCATTTGACCCTCGTCTGAAAGATTAAGAAACTATGGCAAAAGATGAGCCGATCCACAGCGGCTAAAGCCGCTAATCGCTTAATGATTTATCCCCCGGCTGAAGCCGGGGGTCTACCCAAAAACGGCCATTCTTTATTCGTGCGCACACCGGCACGCACCATATAGATTACGGTGCCTGCGATCAGCAGCACCGCCGCATAGCGGATCTCTTTCGAGAAGTTGGGGCGCGAGAACAGGATATAAATGAATCCGCAGGAGGCGATCAGCGCCGGCAACGGATATAGAAACATGCGGAAAGGGCGCGGCATCTCCGGCTGGCGTATGCGCAGGATGATAATGCCGATCGATTGCAACAGAAATTGCAGCACGATGCGAATCACCACCAGAGCGGCGATCACATCCGCCAGCGACAGGAAGCAGAACAGCATTGCGACCGCCCCTAGCGCGAGCAGCGAGACGTAAGGAAAATTGTAGCGGGGATGCAGGCGCTTGAAGATGGAAAAGTAATTGCCATCCAGCGCCGCCGCATATGGCACCCGCGAGTAACCGAGCAGCAGAGAAAAGACCGAGGCGAATGCCGCCCAAACGATCAGAGCGGTGATGGCGTTGCCCGCCCACTTGCCGTAGACGCGCTGCATCACCACCGACATGACATAGAGATGGGTGTCGGATTTTGCGCTCTGCGTCAGCTCCTGCCAGGGAATGATGCCAAGAACGCTGACGTTCATCAGGATGTAGAGGACGGCAATAACGAGAATGGAGATGAGCACGGCGCGTGGTATGTTCTTCTCCGGCTCTTTGATCTCACCACCCAGATAGCAGACGTTGTAGTAGCCCCAATAGTCATAGGTGGCGACCAGCATGGCAGCGCCGAGTCCGGTAAAGAATTCAGGGCGCAGTTCGAAGGCGTGGGGCGGGAAACTAAATGCCATTTTGGCATTGAAGTGGGTGAGGCCGGCGAAGATGATCCAGCCCAGCGCGAGGAAGACGCCACCGGAGAGAATGGTGGCGAGACGCGCGATGCCCTTGATATTGCGATAGAGCAATAACACCGCCAGGGCCACAACGCCAATGGCGAGCACGGTGCCCGGCCCCAAGCTGGCGTGCGCGCGCAGCGTGCCAAGAAACGGAATGTTGGCGTGCAGGTCGCGCGACGCATATTCGTGGCTAAGTTGAGGAAAGAAATAGCTGCTATAGTGCGCCAGACCGATGGCTCCCG
>JBDTLH010000068.1:0-6358 GCA_039934875.1 Acidobacteriaceae bacterium
GATGCTGCGCAATCTCGCGCCCCAGGAATATCTCCTGGTCCTTCTTGCCATAGGTCAGCGGTCCGAGCTGGCTCATGCCGAACTCGCACACCATACGCCGCGCCATCTCGGTCGCGCGCTCGATATCGTTTCCCGCCCCAGTGGACATCTGATTGAGGAAGAGCTCTTCCGCGATGCGTCCGCCCATGAGAATGGCGATGCGCGTCTCCAGGTATTCCCGGGTGTAGTTGTGCTGATCAGTCTCCGGCAACTGCATGGTGACTCCCATGGCCATGCCGCGCGGACTAATCGTGACCTTATGCAGCGGATCGGAGTTGGGCAGCCGGGTCGCCACCAGCGCGTGCCCCGCCTCATGATAGGCCGTCACCTTCTTTTCCTCCGGCGTCAGCAGCATGGATTTCCGCTCTGCGCCCATCAGTACCTTGTCTTTGGCGATCTCGAAATCCACCATCAGCACCGCTTTGCGGCTCTGGCGGGCGGCGATCAAGGCCGCCTCGTTCACCATATTGGCAAGGTCGGCGCCGGAGAAGCCCGGAGTCCCGCGCGCCAGCACATTCAACTCCACGTCGCCTTCCATGGGGATCTTGCGCGTATGCACGCGCAGTATCTCTTCGCGTCCGCGCACATCCGGCAGATTGACCACCACGCGGCGATCAAAGCGCCCGGGGCGCAACAGCGCCGGATCAAGCACGTCCGGACGGTTGGTGGCGGCGACCAGGATCACGCCATCATTCGATTCGAAGCCGTCCATCTCCACCAATAACTGGTTGAGCGTCTGCTCGCGCTCATCGTGTCCGCCGCCCAGGCCTGCGCCGCGATGCCGGCCCACCGCATCGATTTCGTCGATGAAGATGATGCAAGGGGCGTTTTTCTTGCCCTGTTCAAACAGGTCACGTACCCGGCTTGCACCCACGCCAACAAACATTTCGACAAAGTCTGAACCTGAGATGGAGAAGAAGGGAACATTCGCTTCGCCCGCCACCGCGCGCGCCAGCAAGGTCTTACCTGTTCCCGGAGGTCCCACCAGCAGCACTCCCTTGGGAATCCGCCCGCCCAGCTTTTGGAACTTTTGTGCCTCACGCAGAAACTCAATAATTTCCCGCAGCTCTTCCTTCGCCTCGTCCACCCCAGCGACATCCTTAAATGTGATCTTCTTCTGCTGCATGGAGAGCAGCCGCGCCTTGCTCTTGCCGAAGGAGAGCGCCTTGTTGCCGCCGTTCTGCATCTGCCGCATCATGAAGAACCAGAAGCCGACCAATAGCAGAATGGGCGCGAAATTGATAAGCCCCGACATCCACAAGCTTCCGCCCGGGTCCTTAAACGTGGTCGCGACTCCCTTCTCAATCAACAGGTCATTCAGTTTGGGGTAATTCGCCGGGGCGATCGTATGGAAGGCGGTATTGTTCTTATACTTGCCGTGAACATCTTGCCCGGTTACGTCCACCGCCTGCACATCGCCGCTCTCGACCTTGCTCATGAACTGGCTGAAAGAGACGTTCTCTTCATGGCTCTGCGAAGAGACCGAAACCACCCTCCATAGCAGGACGACGGAGAGAAGGATAACCACCCAAAACAAAACTGTCTTCACTGTAGAATTCACTGTTGCTCCTAAAACTGAACGAAGAACTGGACGAAGGACTGACGAACTTTGGCGTTCACACACAGATGCGCTGGTACATGCTTAGATGCTTCCGGTCTCTATTTGTCTTCACCCGGCATTCTAGATTTTACTCCGGTTTGCGCTCGACCCGCGCACCAAAGCCAGTCTTTCGTTGATTAGAATCACAATGATACCCATGCCGACCTATGCTGCCGCCGTCGAGGGCCTCTATGCGCTGGGCGCCGAACTGGCGCCCCATCGCAAGTTTGACCTCGAGCCTATGCGACGATTGATTGCGGCCATGGGCCATCCTGAACTTAGCTTCCCCTCCGTGCTGGTCGCGGGCACCAACGGCAAAGGCTCCACCTCGGCGACCCTCGCCAGCATTCTAACGTCTTCGGGCTATAAGACCGGCCTCTATACCTCTCCTCACCTTATCAAGGTGAACGAACGCATTCGCGTGGACGGCGCACCCATCGAGGACGCTCGCTTTGCGGAGCTCTATGGCAAGGTTCAGACCATCGCCGACGCACTGGTAGAAAGCGGGGAGTTGGCTCTCAAGACGAGCTTCTTCGAGATACTTACCGCCATGGCGTTCCAGCACTTTGCTGATATCGGCGTCGAGGTTGCGGTACTTGAGGTGGGACTGGGAGGCCGCCTCGACGCCACCAACGTCGTCGAGCCGCTGATCTCCGTGATCACCGATGTTGACCTCGACCACCAGCAGTGGCTGGGCAATACCATCGAGGAGATCGCCCGGGAGAAGGCCGGCATCCTGCGCCAGAATGGGACGGCGGTCCTGCTGCCGCAACATCCCAAAGTCAACGGAGTCATCGGGGAGGTCGCGATGTCTCTTAACGTACACGCGGCCAACGCTGCTGACATGCTTCCCTGCACCGCTCCCGGAGGTGGTCCTGCTCCTTCGGCGGCTTACGAAATTGCCTGGTTGGACTCCTCTATCCGCATCGACTCTCCGCTCCTGGGAAGACACCAGTGGAGAAACATCGCACTTGCCCTCAAAACAGCGGAGCAGCTCAAGCGGCGCTTCGGATTCGAGAAAATTACTCGTTCCGGCGTACAAGAGGGTGTGCGCAGCACCCGCTGGCCGGGAAGGTTCCAGCGAGTGTCTCACAACGGACGCGAATATGTGGTTGATGTTGCACACAATCCTGCCGGTGCATGGGCACTGCGCTCGGCATTGTCTCAGTACGAGGCGGAATCAAGCTTGACACTAGTCTTCGGCGCCATGCAGGATAAGCGCATCGCGGAGATGGCTTCGGTATTGTTCCCCATCGCCGAGAGGGTCATTCTTACCCAGGCGCACTCCGCGCGCGCCGCCACTTGCCGACAAATCGCGGCCCAGGCGGCACATACAGGGGGAGAATTCCTGCTTTCAGAAACCGTGAACGAGGCTCTGGAGATGGCCGAAAAAGTAACTCCCCCCAGTGGAACCATAGTAGTTACCGGGTCTGTCTTCGTAGTGGGCGAGGCGCTGGCGACGCTTGCACCGGAGTCGGCGGCTTGAGCACTGCCCCGACGACTGAGCAAATTCCGGGCGCAGATGGTCATGGATTGTCACATTTTTTTAGTCGACTTCGCTCATATTTATTCTATGTTCCGCTAGTTTTCCTTTATACCGGCATCTTAGGGATCGTATCACTGGTTCTCTCAACCTTCGACCAAGATGGACGACTGCAGCACGCCACCGCCAGGCTTTGGTCGCGGCTAATCTTGTTTACCCTGGGGCCAAAACTCGACATCATTACCGAGGGAGCAAATGCCGTCAACTGGAATAGGCCTACAGTATTTGCCGCCAATCATATTTCTGCTATGGATATTCCCCTGCTTTACGCGGGATTGCCGACCTCTTTTCGCATTGTTGCAAAAAAGGAGCTCTTTCGGCTTCCCTTCCTGGGCTGGCATCTGCGCCGCTCCGGACAGATCGCAGTCGATGCCAGCAATGCCCGGGCGTCCTTTCGCTCTCTTCACCGCGCCGTCGCCGCAATCCAGCACGGACATCCGGTAGTGATATTCCCCGAGGGCGGCCGCTCCCCCAGCGGCGAGCTTCTGCCCTTTAGGTCTGGGCCCTTCTATCTCGCCATCAAGGCGCAGGTCCCGGTCACTCCTATCGCGATTATCGGCACCTACGAGATGCTGCCCATGAACACCTACCATGTCATGCCGCGTCCGCTGAAGCTGGTGGTCGGCGCACCGATCCCGATCGACGGCTATACACTGCGCGATTTGGACAAGCTCGGCGCCAAGGTAGAGGCCGCGATTCGCGAGCTCTACCAGCGCAATCTAGGAGGGTCGGCGTCCCCGCCGACCTAACCCACCGGGAGCCGACCTCCCTGAACGCGTTTTTACCGCCCCGCCAGCGATTCCATGATGGCTCGCGGCACCCAAGCACGCACCGCACCCGCGAACTCCTCAAACAGCTTGCGCGAGAGCCCTTCGCTATCGAAGGTCCGTTCGGGATGCCACTGCACAGCGACTACCCAGTGCTCCGGCGCGGTGCCCTCGACTGCCTCAATCACGTCGTCCAGCGGAGAGCGGGCGCTGATCTTCAGACCGTCCCCAGGCACTCCAACAGCCTGATGGTGGCTGGAATTGACCGGCGCGCCATTCGAACCTGCCAACTTTGACAGCAATGATTCCGCTTCGATCCGAATTTCGTGGGCGCGCAACGGCTTCGACGCGGGCTGGTGGTCAACCGGCGTTGTTTCGAGATGTTGGATCAGCGTGCCACCGCGCCAGACGTTAAGGCTCTGCATTCCATAGCAGATACCGAAAATCGGCTTGTACAGATTATGCGCGTCCTGCAGCAGCAACTCGTCGAGGTTGTCCCGCAGCGGGTCAGCACTGCAGGTCTCTGAAATCCTTACCGCACCATACTTTTGCGGAGCGACGTCGGCGGGACTGCCCGGCAGCAATATACCTCGGCAATTCGAGATCAACCGGGCCACCTCCTCGGGGGCGGCAGGGCTGGGAATGAGCACTGGCTCCAGCCCGGCCGCGCGCAAGGATGCGTCGTAGTGGACTGTACTGCGCTCGTTGTACTCCAGCTTACTCGAGTGCGGCTCAGGGATCGCGACCTTAGGTTTCATGATGGGTTCAGCATATCTTAAATTGATCTCCTCTGGTCGCCAGCAGCACCTTGGTGTTATTGGCGGCGCTCACTTCGCGCACTGAAGCGAAGACTGTGAGGTCAGGAGACTTCTGCTTGCGGCCAGCCATGATCGCCAGTGTTCCACGTGGAACCAGCAAGGAGTGAGCCACTGAAACCATCTTTTCCATCTTATCTACCGCTCTCATTGCGACCAAGTCCGCCTGATTCGTAAGGCCTTCTGCTCGGTTCGCGAATACCGAACAGTTGTTTACGCGCAGTTCACGAACCAATTCTCTTAGAAACACTGCTTTCTTGGCCTGCGATTCGATCAATGTCACCCTTAGCTCCGGCTGTGATAGTGCTATGGGAACCCCGGGGAAGCCCGCACCCGATCCCAAATCGAAGAGCGTTTTGCCCGCCAAATCGGACTGCTCGCCGAGCAACGAAGACAACGCCAGCGATTCCCCAAAGTGCCGGCATACAATCTCCGCTGGATTGCGAATCGCTGTGAGGTTGGTGCGCGCATTCCACTTCTGCAATAACTCCAGATACCTCCGCAGCAGCTCAACCGTCATTGGAGCAACGCCCTGTGGGCAATACGGCGCCAACAGCCTCTCTACGTCCAAATTGCCGCTGAAGACCTTCCCCCCGCCCATGCTGCCCATCCTAAATGGTGCTGCTCTCCTCCAATCTCCTGCAATGCTACGCTCTAGAGTGCAACTAAATACCTGGTCAGCGGCGACCGAGTGCTTCCCAGCGGTGATCTACGGATATCTTCGGTGCTCCGTTCCACGTGGAACCCCGCTTTCCACCTCAAAACTGTCTCGTTCTCCACAGCCATTCGCTTGCCGCCTCGGGAGATGAGCGGTAATCTGAATGGCAATGGGTCGCATACTCGCCATCGCAAACCAGAAAGGCGGAGTGGGCAAAACCACCACCGCCATTAACCTGGCCGCCAGTTTTGCCGCTGCGGAAGTCAGGACCCTTCTCGTCGATACCGACCCGCAGGCAAATTCCTCCAGCGGCATCGGTTTCTCTCGCGAACAGGATACTGCCCGTCTCAGCAGTTACGAGGTTCTCAGCGGAAGCTGCCTCGCCGTAGAGGCTATTATCTCCACGGAGATGGAGGACCTTGACCTTCTTCCTGCCTCCAAGCACCTGATTGGCGGCGCCATCGAACTCGTCGAAGCGGAGCGCCGGGAGTTTCGCCTGCGCGATGCGCTCGCCGCAGTGCGTGATGACTACGAATACATCGTCATAGACTGTCCACCCGCCCTTGACCTGCTCACCTTGAACGCCTTGGTCGCCGCCGATGCTGTAGTCGTTCCCATGCAGGCGGAGTATTTCGCCCTCGAAGGCGTCAGCGAACTGCTGGGGACCCTCAACAGCATCCGCGAAGCCTTCAATCCCGCAATCGAGATCGATGCCGTTGTGCTTACGATGTATGACGAGCGCACCAATTTGGCCCAACAGGTGGCTGCCAACCTGCGCGAATACTTCGGCGATAAAATGTGCGTGACCACCATCCCCCGCAATATCCGTCTCGCCGAGGCCCCCAGCTATGGCAAGCCCGTGCTGCTTTATGACCCGCGCTCCAAGGGCGCGGAGAGTTACATCAGGCTGGCGAAAGAGTTGATGGGGCGCCATGA
>JBDTLH010000069.1:0-4683 GCA_039934875.1 Acidobacteriaceae bacterium
GCTAGGGACAAGGGACAAGCGACAAGGAAACTGGATCAGAAGCCAGAAGCCAGAAGCTAGTAGCCAGAAGCTAGTAGCTAGAAGCTAGAAGGAGAACCATGATTCGAGCGTTGTATACGGCGGCAACAGGGATGCAGGCGCAACAGATGAATTTGGACAATGTGGCGAACAATCTCGCCAATGCGAGTACGTCTGGGTTTCGCAAGCGGCGGTTGCAATTTGAAGACCTGATGTATCAGAACATGGTGGCTCCGGGGTCAGCGGCATCGCAGCAGACGACCAACGTGGCTGGTTTGCAGATCGGCATGGGCACGCGCGCGGTGGCGACGGAGATCATTCAGAGCCAGGGCGATTTTCAACAGACGGGCAATCCGCTGGACCTCACCATCCAGGGGCAGGGCTTCTTTCAGGTAAAGCAGGTCAATGGGCAGACGGCATACACGCGGGCCGGTTCGTTTCACATGGACGCGCAAGGCAATCTGGTGACGGCGGATGGAGACGCGCTCGATCCCGCGATCACACTGCCGCAAAATGCGCAGAGCGTCACCATTGGAGCGGACGGAATCGTCTCGGCGATGCAACCGGGCCAGCCACAGGCTGCGCAATTGGGGCAAATACAGTTGGCGACGTTTGCCAATCCGGGCGGGCTCAACAGTTTGGGCGGCAATCTGTTCAGCGAGACGGCGGCATCGGGGCCGCCGGTCACCGGCAATCCAGGCGGTGCTGAAGGGATCGGGACGATCTTGCAGGGATCGCTCGAAAGCTCGAACGTAAACATGGTCGAGGAGTTCGTGAACATGATTACGGCGCAGCGGTCGTATGAGGCGAATTCGAAGGTAGTGATGGCCGCCGATCAGATGTTGCAAGACGTGAACTCGATGTCGAGATGATGATAAGGGCGCTTTCCATTTTCGTTGCAATGGCAATTACCGGCGCTGCCGGACAGCAAAGCAGCAGTGACTGGCGGGGAACACTGGAGCGCGTGCTCACTCATGCCTATCTGCAACGAGGCGTGGTGATCGCGGTACGGCGGGATGCGCTGACATCGTCGTCAGCGACTTTGCTGTGGGAAAACGAGCGTGACCTGAAGCTGAAGAGTGTCGGGCGTGACGTGCTGCATCAGAGATCGGTGATCGTGCTGGAGAGACGAGGATCGAACGGGATAGTGGTACTCAGCTCTGAAGTGCTGCCGCCCTTCGCGAGCCGGCTACCTGTGACTGCCAAGGAAAAAAGGCCGGTACTGGTGAAAGCCGGGGAGCAGTGCCGGGCCGCGATGAACGACGGCAAGCTGCTGATGCGGCTGCGAGCCAAGGCCCTCAATAGCGCGGGCCTGGGTGAGATTGCGCGGGTAACACTGGACGGCGAACATAACAAGATATTGCGTACGGTGGTCACCGGGCGCGGAGAAGTTGAGGTGTTGCCATGAACAGGTTAAAGCTGGCCGGGGTGATAGGCATAAGTTGCTTACTGGTGAGCGCCGCAAAGGCAAAGGTTGGGAGAGCGTCAGATGATCTGGCACATTCAAGCGACGCGCGCGCCAGGTTCTTGCAGCGGGTGCATGATGTCTCGGGCACCCAGGCCGCGTCCGTGCTTACCGTGGGTAGCCTGTGGCGTTCTGACGGAGCCTTCGCCAGCCTGGCGACCGACTCCAAGGCGCACGCGGCGGGGGACGTGATTACCATTACCATTGCCGAGAGTACGACCGCGAGTTCCACCGGAAACCTGACTGGTTCGCGTAAAGGTTCGGCATCGGCGCAGATCTCGCAATTAGGCGGCAAGCTGAAGCCCTCGAATGCACTCAACAACCTCTACTCCGCCACCACTGCCGCGGATTTGCAGGCGCAAGGCGCGCAGGCCTCCTCGAATGTGCTGCTTTCGGTGATGACCGGTTACGTGCTGGAAGCGCTGCCCAATGGGATGCTGGCCATTGAGGGAGTGCGCAACCTCGATATCGACCATCAGAAGCAGACGGTCACCGTGCGCGGACTGATACGCAGCATAGATATCTCTTCGGGGAATACCATCCCTTCGACCGCAATCGCCAATTTGGAGATTGAGGTGAAGGGCAAGGGCGCGGTCAGCGATTTTACGCACCCGCTGAATCCGGTGGTGCGCTTCGTGCTGCGGTGGCTGGGTATATGAAGACATCTGTGGTTCTGCTGACCAGTATTCTCCTCGTAATGCCGCCTCTCGCCAGAGCGAAGGACGCCCGGATCGGGGACATCAGCCGAGTGGAAGGGGTGCGCGACAATCCTCTGATCGGCTATGGGTTGGTGGTGGGATTAAACGGGACCGGTGATAAAAAGCAGAGCCTAGTGGGGTTGCAGACTCTGGCCTCGACGCTCAAGAAGATGGGGGTGCAGGTGCCGCTGGGGTCGATGACGGTCGCCAATATCGCGGCGGTGTTCGTGACCGCCGACCTCCCGGCGTTCTCCCGTCCCGGCAGTCATCTGGACGTGACTGTCTCCTCGACCGCGGATGCAAAGAGCCTGGAGGGCGGCATATTGCTTCTGACCCCGCTGTACGGCGCGGATGGGCAGGTGTATGCGGCGGCCCAGGGACCGCTGGCGGTGGGCGGATATTCCGTGGCCTCGGGAGGCGCGGCCAAGCAATCGAACCATCCCACTGTGGGCCGCATCCCCGAGGGGGCGATTATTGAGCGGGATACGGCGGTGGACTTGCGGCAGGTGAAGGAGCTTACGCTGGTGCTCTCGGACCCCGATTTTGCCACGGCCGAGCGGGTGGCGCAAAAGATCAACTCCGAGATGCGCAGTGCGATCGCCACTATGGTGGACAGCCGAACCGTGCGCGTGAATACCGGAATGGCGGGCGGAAAATCAGTGCCGGAGCTGCTGGCGGACATCGATTCCTTGCGCGTGACGGTGACCTCGAGGGCTAAGATTGTGGTCAATGAACGCACCGGCACGGTGGTCATGGGGGGCGAGGTGACGCTGTCTCCGGTCTCCATTCTGCATGGTGGTTTCTCGATTGATGTGAAAACGGAGTATACGGTGTCGCAGCCCGCGCCCTTCTCGAAAGGGGGGGAGACGGTGGTGGTTCCGCAGACCACATTGCAGGGCGGAGATAAGGTCGCCAACCGAATCGAATTGAAGGATGGCGCGACCGTGGAGGACCTGGTGCGGGGATTGCAGGTAATCGGGGCCACCGGGCGCGACGTGATTTCTATTTTGCAGGCGATGAAGGCGGCCGGGGGTATCCAGGCTGATATCGAGGTGATATGAGGATAGTAGCGGGCCCGGCAAATCAAGCCGATATACAGGAGAAGCGGGTGGAGAGCGCAGCCCGCCAATTCGAGGGAATGCTCATCAATCAGATGCTCGCGCCCATGGCAAAAGCGCCGGAGGGTGAAGGGAACACCGACGGGTCCGCCAGCCAGGTGAGAGAGACAGCAGTGCAGGCGTTGTCAAGTGCGGTAAGCCAGGCCGGCGGAATCGGCATGGCGCGTATGTTGGTACGACAATTGCAAGGAAAGCACCAGAGTGTCGCTAAAGAGACGCCACATTAAAGACTTCTTACAAATTGCGCGATAGAGTCAATAATCAGGAGCGAAATTCAATGAGAATCAATCATCAGCCACTACCACCCACGCCCATCGATCTGTCCCCGGACGCGACAGCGGTCACCTCCACGGCAAAGCGCGCCACGCCCGGCGGTCCCGGCGGCATAAAGCGTGAGGATGGGATTACTATTTCGCAAGCGGCGAAAGACCTGTCCGCCGCCGCTTCCAACTCCGTCGACGGAACATCTCCGGCAGAGCTGGCGCGGCAGCAGAAGGTGGCGGCGCTCAAGCGCTCGATCGACAGCGGGACCTATCGCGTGGAGCCGGACAAAGTGGCGAGGTCGATCATCTCGGAGTTGGCGTCCACCCGCGCTCCAAAGGATGTGAAGTAAACGTGCTGGATACACTCGAACGCGCCGAGCGCTGCATTCTCCTGGGAAAACTGTCTGAGGCGCATGGACTCTTTCAGGCTTTGAGTGTGGAAGTTGCAGGCGCTCTAGCTGGTGGCGGGCCGCTGCAGAGTGAAGTCGTTGCGGCATTCCGGCGCTTCAAGGCGACCGTCGCCAAGTGCCGGCAGCGTGATCAGATGCTGGCCACGATTTATGCCGGCGCGCGGCAGGAGCCCTATCGTGGGTAGCCTCACCGGATCGCTATTCTCCGCCATGAGCGCGTTGAACGCCGATCAGACGCTGATCAACATTACCGGCAACAACATCGCGAATGTGGATAATCCTGATTATTCGCGGGAGCAGGCGCAGGTGGTAGAGCAGGATACAGCGCGGTTTGGCAACCTCAATGTCGGCACCGGTGTCCGCTTAGAGGGGATCGTGGGGGTACGCGATGCGGCGCTCAATCTGCGGATCGCCGCCGAGAGCAGTCAGCAGGCGGCGAGCAACGCCTATCGAGGCGCGGTGCAGCAACTCGAGCCTGCGTATGCCAGCGGCAATACCGACGGCATCGATAGCCAACTGAATTCGTTCTGGTCGGCGTGGAACCAACTCTCTCCCGACCCCTCCAACCCCAGTTTGCGGCAACAGGCGATCAGCGCCGGACAAAGCCTGGCGAACAGCCTGCAGCAGAGCTCCAAGCAGATCTCTGATTTGAGCACCAGCCTCGATCAGGGCATGGAGGACTCGACCAATCAGGCGAATACGCTGCTGAAG
>JBDTLH010000070.1:0-6510 GCA_039934875.1 Acidobacteriaceae bacterium
GGTGACGTCGTCGGTGAATTTGCTGTGGCAATGGTCGGCGGCGCGGCGCACGACGTGGTGGAGGAGGGCGTCGGCGGAGGATTTTTGAGCTTCGGTGGGCACCGCGTCTTCCCCCAAGGCGGCCAAGAGGCGCTCTTCGCCAAATTCTTCCTCTACGCCATCGCTATCACGGCTCGCCTCCGCCAGGCCATCGGTGTAGAGCAGCAGGCGGTCGCCGGGTTCGAGGGCGATCTCACAGTTGTGGAACTGCCAGTCGGGCCAGAGACCGAGGACGGCGTCGGCGCATTCGAGCTTTAAGTTTCTGCCGTTCGCGCCGGAGAGCAGGGGCGGGCTGTGTCCGGCGTTCGCGTAAGCGAGGTTGCGAGTAGCGGGGTCATAGACGCCATAGAAAAAGGAGATGAAGCGGGCATGGTCCGGGGCGCCGTTTTTGCAGGTGAGGGTGTTGACGCGGCGGCATAGCTCGGCGGGATCGATCCATTCGGTGGCGGTGACTTTTACGGCGGCTTGCAGGTTGGACATCATGAGGGCGGCGGGCATCCCCTTGCCGATCACGTCGGCGATGCAGAGGGCGATCCGTCCGCCGAATTGGATGGCGTCGAAGTAGTCTCCCGCGACGTCGGCGGCGGGCCAGTAACCGCCGGCGAGTTCGATGCCGGGAATCTCCGGAAGATGGGCGGGAAGCAGCCTGCGCTGCACTTCGATGGCGTCCTGGATCTCGCGCTCGCGGCGCAGGCGGACGCTCTGGTCCTGGCGGCGGGATTCGATCTGCTTTTCGACAACGTGGAGGAGATGGCTGTTCTCCCATGGCTTCTGGATGAAGTCGCGCGCGCCCAGATGCATCGCTTTCACGGCGAGATCAACGCTGCCCCACGCCGTCATGACCACCACTGCGGGAGACAACGCCAAGCCCTGGAGGCGGCTGAGGACGTCCAGTCCTTCACTGCCGGAGGTGGTGTCGCGGCGGAAGTTCAAGTCCATGAGCAGCAGGTCATATTGGCGCGCGCCGATGAATTTAAGTATCTCGTCGGGGGAGGAGACGGAATCGACGGTGTAGCCGGCAGAGCCGAGCAGGAGTTCGAGGGCATCCTGGATCTCGGACTGGTCCTCGCCGACGAGGACGCGGGATTTGGATTCCGATAGCATGTTTCCCCTTAAAAGGCGTTGCGATTTCTGGATTTGCCGATTTGTCGATTGCGAACACTGGTCCACATAGAGCGTATGCAAGTGAGAGACCATACGGGAGATGCGGTCGTAAGGAATCAAGCGCTTTGCTGATTCGGCGTTGGTTCTGCGTGGCAATGACAAATAATTGAGCCGCGACACGTAGGTGCGCTTTCCCGGGAGTCACAGACAGGAATGTCTGTGCCGCAAAATCGGACGTGGCGGGTGTCCGGAAATGGACACCTCAGTTCGATAGGGGACAGCCGATCTCCCTTCCAGCCTCCCAGGAGGGGTGAAAGATGCGTGAAATCGGGGAAATCCAGCAATTGCTAGGAGCGCGAGAATGGAATCCCAGTTGCAACAGGCATAGCTGTAATGGATATCGCACGCCCAGAGTTGAAGAAGCAGAAGCGCCGCCGGCAAGCGTTGGCGGCAATCATAGTCATTCTTATTGCGGTGGGAGCGTTTGTCGGCGTCTCGCGCCTTAAGCCCGCGGCCCCTACAGTGGAGCGGGGGACGGTGTGGACGGAGACAGTGAAACGCGGTCCAATGATACGTCAATTGCGCGGATTGGGAACGCTGATCCCCAGCCAGGAAGATGTGCGCCAGATCCCCGCGGAGACGGAGGCCACAGTGGTGCGCATCCGGGTGCTGCCGGGTTCTCCAGTCAAGGCGGATACGGTGCTGCTGGAGATGAGCAATCCGCAGGTGGAGCAGGCGGCGGTGGATGCCGGACTGCAATTGAAGGCGGCGGAGGCGGAATACAAGAGCCTTAAAGTAAAGCTTGATAGCGACCTGATGACCCAGAAGGCGGGCGCGGCGACGGTCAATGCCGACTACAGCCAGGCCGAATTGCAATCGCAGACCGACAAAGCGCTCTATGATCTGGGCGTTATTTCGGGACTGGCTTATAAGGCGTCGCACGGCAAGGCGACGGAGCTGACCACGCGCAACGATATAGAGAAGGAGCGGCTGACCATCAACCAGCAGGCGATTCTGACGCAGATGGCGGCGCAGCAGGCGAAGGTGGAGGAGACGCGAGCGCTGGCCCAGCTCAAACAGAAGCAGCTTGACGATTTGAAGGTGAAGGCTGGAATATCCGGTTTGCTGGTGGACCTGCCCTTGCAGGTGGGGCAGCACGTATTGCCCGGAACCATGCTGGCGAAGATCGTGCAGCCCAACCATCTGATTGCGGAGTTGAAGGTGCCGGAGACGCAGGCGCGCGATGTGCAGATCGGCGAGCCCTCAAGCATTGACACCCATAACGGAGTCATCGCGGGGTCGGTGATGCGGGTTGATCCGGCGGTGCAGAACGGCACGGTGACGGTGGATGTGAGGCTCACCGGCGATCTGCCCAAGGGGGCACGGCCTGACCTGAGCGTGGATGGGACCATCGATCTCGAGAAGCTGGACAACGTCTTATACGTGGGGCGGCCCGCTTTCGGTCAGGAGAACAGCACCATCAGCCTGTTCAAACTCGATCCGGATGAGAAGGGCGCGACGCGAGTGCCGGTGAAGGTAGGGCGGGCGTCGGTGAACTCGATCCAGATTCTCGGAGGGCTGAAAGAAGGCGATACGGTAATCCTCTCGGATATGACGCGCTGGGAAAATGCCGAGCGTATAAGGCTGGATTAGTGATTAGCAATTAGCAATTGGGGAGCCTCTGATTTGAGGTGAGATTTGACAGAAACGGGTAGGACCCCCGTTCCAGAAGAGATTGGCAATATCTGAATACACATATAGAAGGCGGAAACCGATGAATGAAGCAGCACAGACCCTGATCCATATTGAAGACATGACCAAGGTCTTCTACACCGACGAGATCGAAACCCACGCGCTTTCGGGCGTACACCTGAAGATCGATAAGGGCGAGTATGTCGCCATGTCGGGGCCTTCGGGGTGCGGCAAATCCACGTTGCTGTCGATCATTGGCTTGCTGGATACGCCGACGGCGGGCAAGTATGTGCTTAACCAGAAGTCGGTGGAGGGGCTGGATTTCGCCGAGCGTTCGCGCATTCGCAACCAGGAGATCGGATTTATATTCCAGAGTTTCAACCTGATCGGCGATTTGACGGTCTATGAAAATGTCGAACTGCCGTTGACCTACCGGCAGAAGATGCCGTCGGCGGAGCGCAAGACGCGGGTGATGGAGTCGCTCGAGCGCGTGGGCATGGCGCACCGCTTGCGGCATTACCCCTCGCAACTCTCGGGAGGTCAGCAGCAGCGGGTCGCGGTGGCGCGCGCACTCGCAGGACGGCCCTCAATCCTGCTCGCCGATGAGCCGACCGGAAACCTCGATTCACGCAATGGCGAGGCGGTGATGTCGCTGCTGCAAGAGCTGCACAAAGATGGCGCGACCATCTGCATGGTGACCCACGATCCGCGCTTTGCAGCGCATGCGGAGCGGCAAGTGCATCTGTTCGACGGCAAAGTGGTGGCGGAAGAGGAGTTGAAGAAGCTGATCGCGAATGCGAATTCGGAGGCGAATTAGGCCATGACGACGACCCGCTGGCTCAATAACCTCCGCTATTCGTGGCGTCAGTTGCGCAAGAGCCCCGGCTTCACGCTGACGGCGGTGCTGACGCTGGCGTTTGGGATCGGGGCGAACGTCGCGGTGTTCAGCGTGATGAATGCGGTGTTGCTGAATCCTAGCGGAATTCCGAATCCAGAGCGGGTAGTTGCCTTGCGCGCGCGATATTCGGTGGGCGATTTGAAGAACATCCCCATCTCCGCGCCTGATTTTCAAGATGCGGCGTCGGCCAAGGGGCTGATTTCGGCGGCGGCGGTGATGCTGACCGGCAATCTCAATTACTCGGCGGCGGGAATGGCGCCGCAGCGGCTGGTGGACGCGCAAGTCTCTTCGCAATTCTTCGATGTCTTTCTAGCGCGTCCCTTGATAGGACGGGCGTTTCGCGCGGAGGAGGACATGCCGGATGCGAATCGAGAGGTCGTTTTATCGTATCCCACGTGGAGGCGGCGCTTCGGCGGCGATCCCGCGATTGTGGGCAAGAAGCTCGAACTGAACCAGGTGCCGTATGAAGTGATTGGGGTGATGGGGCCGGAGTTCGGATGGCCGAATGAAGCCGAGGCGTGGACGCCGCTAGGCTGGCCGCCGGCGCGCTTTCTTGATCAGCAGCAGCGCCATAACGAAAGCCTCTTCGGGCTGGCGCGCCTGCGCCCCGGGGTGAGCGTTGCGCAGATGAATGCGTATCTGGAGATGAAGGCGCGGCAACAGATCGCCTCGGAGGGGAGTGCCAGCGATGCGGCGGTCTCGGGCTGGGGCATGTTCTCCATGCCGCTGGTGGACTTTGTGGCGGGCAGCCTCACCAAACCATTATCGGTGCTGATGTATGCGGTGATGCTGGTGCTGCTGATCGCCTGCGCTAACATCGCCGGATTGCAACTGGCGCGCGCCTCGGACCGGCAGCGCGAAGTTTCAGTGCGCATCGCGCTGGGCGCTCCGCGCCGTCGCTTGCTGGAGCAGGCCTTCACGGAGAGCATGATCCTCGCGGTGCTGGGCGTGGGGCTGGGGTTGGTCCTGGCGAAGACGGCGATTCCACTCTTGCTCTTGCTCGCGCCGCAAAATCTGGTGCGCAATATCGGAGTCCATCTCAGCGGACCGGTGCTGCTCTACGTCGCGGCGGCGGGTGTGCTCTGCGCGCTATTCTGCGGCATTGCTCCGGCATGGCGGATGACTCGGCTGCGCTGGTTTCAAGCGTTGCAGGAAGGCGGCCGCTCCGGGAGTTCCAGCCGCGGCAGCCAACGCTTGCGCTCCAGCCTGGTGGTGGGAGAGATCGCATTAGCGATGTTGCTGCTGGTGGGTGCGGGCCTGCTGGTGCGCAGCCTGACGCAACTGGAAAAAGTGAATACCGGATTCGATCCACAAGGTCAGATGTCGGCAACCGTCTCTCTGCCCAAGGTCACTTATCCCAAGGATGAACAGCAGGCGGCGTTCGCCAACGCGCTCGAAGAACAACTCAAGAACCAGACCGGAGTGATGGATGCCGCGCTGGCTGATTCCCTGCCCTTCACCGACAATGGCGGCGCAGCATCTTTTACCATCCTAGGGCGGACGCTGGCGCCGACCGACCCGGGGCCGCACGGAAATATCCGTGAGGTTTCACCGGACTATTTTTCCACCATGCGTATCCCGCTGCTGCGGGGACGAGCATTCGCTTCGACCGATCGGCTGAAGACGGAGCACGTCGCCATCGTGGACGAAGTGCTGGCCAAACAGTATTGGCCCGGCCAGGACCCCATCGGACAACACATCAGCTTCGCGCGGACACTTCCTCCCATCACCATCACCATTGTGGGAGTGGTGGAGCACGCGCGCAAATCCTCACTTGAATCGGACAACAACGAGGGCTTCTATTACTTGCCCATCGCCCAATCGCCTCGGGACACGTTGCAAATCGTGGCGCGCACCAAAGGCAATCCGGAAAATCTTAAGGCAGCGATTCAGAATGCCGTGCATGCGGTTGACCCCAATCAGGCGGTCTACGACTTCAAGAGCATGGAGCAGAGGGTAGATGAGTCGCTGGTGGGCCGCCGCTTCCTGGTGGTGCTGCTCTCCATCTTTGCCGGACTGGCGCTGTTGCTCGCCGCGCTTGGGCTTTACGGCGTCATCAGCTATGGGGTGCGCCTGCGGGTGCGCGAGCTCGGTTTGCGTATGGCGCTGGGCGCACAGCGCGGAGACGTGCTCAGGCTGGTGATTAAAGGTGGAATGCAGCTTGCCGTAATCGGCATCGGCATCGGACTGGCCGCCACTTTTCTCGCCGGTCAGGCAATCGCGTCCATGCTTTACAAGACCAGCGTTTACAACCCACTCACCCTGATAGAAACAGCCGTGTTGCTGACCCTGGTGGTGCTGCTGGCCAGCTATCTGCCGGCGCGAAGGGCGTCCCGGCTCGACCCCATGCGCACGTTGCGGGAGGAATAGCAATGAATTTGTCAGGACTCGTGCAGGACCTTCGCTACTCCTGGCGGCAACTGCGCCGCAGTCCGGGGTTCACGCTGGCGGCAGTGCTGACGCTGGCACTGGGCATCGGAGCAAATACCGCGGTGTTCACGCTGGTGGAAACGGTGCTGCTGGCGCCGCTCAAATATCACGATGCGGAGCGCATCGTGGCGCTCAACACGCGCTTTGACGCGAAAGCCAGGCAGATCAACCGCATGACCGCCGGAGATCTGAACGATCTGCGCGCGCAGGCCTCGGATTTCCCCTCCATTAGCTATTACTACGGCGGAGAGATTGGAGTGCAATTGCGCGACCATGCCGCCTTTACCGACGTCGAATTCACGAACGCGGAGTTCGCCCGGGTCTTCAGCCTGCAACCGAGCTATGGA
>JBDTLH010000071.1:0-25777 GCA_039934875.1 Acidobacteriaceae bacterium
TCCTCCCTGCTTGATGAGGATGTTGCAACCTGGCAGCACTATACGACCGTGTTGTTGCCTACAACCTCGCAGAGCCTCTGTTTTTGCGCGCCGTGCAAGTCCAAGAGCATTTTTTGGGGCGCGCAACATCCTAGATCTGCGATCACTCTAAACAACTTGCGAGCGATGTATGAACACAAGCGGAATTTCGGAAAAAGCTGAGGATTTATTTAAGCGCGCATTAGCTATCCAGGAGGTGAAGCTCGATACTATGGTGATCACACCCCGAACAGGCCGATCTTCACGCGCCAACGTGTTTTTGGGCCACTCTAGGCCTGATGGAGCTCTGGGCGAGTGGCTCGGCAGGTTGTGGTGGCTTCTTAACCCGTGAGATGCGACGCATAAACGCTCGAACAAATTCGCTCACCAACTTCGAACGATTGTCAGCCCTCGATGCAAGATAGACCTGAAGTTGCAACTCCTTGTCGGCCAATGGCCGAACAGTCGCGCCACGTTCAGCAACCCGCAATGCACCCGTCATGCTGAGGAACGCCACTCCTAAATTCTCCGACACCAGTTGTGCAGCATCCTCTGCAGTCAAAACCCTCTGCCCGTTCCGAACGACGATTTCCTCTTCTGCCGCACGACGGAAAATGGCGTCATACATATTCGGATGCGCCTTCCTCTCGAACAGTATCCACCTGTAGTCACTCAGGTCCATCAGCGTTACAGTATCTTTCGAAATCAAAGGACTATTTTCGGGAAGGATGATGTAGAGCGGTGCCTCACTGACCTTTGTGGAAGTCAACTTTCGATTTGCGCCAGGGTTTGCGACGAGCGCGAGGTCCAGCTTAGAAACAGCCAAGTCGTGAATGAGCTCGGGAGCAAAGTCGCTATGAAGGTTGATCCGGAGATTCGGATATAGGGGAAGATGAATGGAAAGAAGAGCAGACGTGAGGAAAGGATCCAAAAACGGCGATCGGCCAATCGTTAGTATTGATTCGACGTCCTCGCTTACCGCTCTCGCCGACTGGATTGCTCTCTCGTTGTGCAGGAGCGATAGCTTAGCTTCCTCTACGAAGACCCGCCCAGCTTCGGTCAGCGTGACGTTCGCGTGGTCACGCTCGAACAGTTTTGAAGCGATATCTCGCTTCCAGGGAACCGACCCGACGGCTAAGTCCAGACTGACTGATACCGAGGCGCTTTGCTGCGCGCGTAAAGTTCAGTTCTTCGGATAAGGTCACGATAGCAACCAATACACGAACCTCGATCAATCTCTGCACACGATCCGCCTCCCTTACTGAAAAAGGTGCGTCTGCTTGTGTGCTCATCCTGATCATTGGAACGAGCACAGATGTTAACTGACTAGAGACTTTCCCCAGATAATAGGTTGCCAGGTCGTTGCACGTCGGCCCGATCTGCCATCGAAACGACCCCCTCCAATGAAGCGTTATGCTCCGGATTCATGACGTTGTGCCGCAGAATCATTGGACAAGAGTGGGCTTGGGGAAGGAATCTGGTTATTAACGGAGCCCAGATGCCCTGGAAGGATTCCACACTCGATCCCAGTGAAAAGATGGCGGTGCAGAGCGAGGGCTTGCACTCTATCGCATTGGAACCACACTATTCAGTTCCACAGGTTGCCTCCATGTGGCACGTTAGCGAGAAGACCGTGAGGCGCCTCTTCGATGGCGAGGCTGGCGTGCTTCAGTGGGGCCGCGGAGAAACAATCAAAAAACGCGGATATCAAAATCTCCGTATCCCTCAGAGTGTCCTGATCCGTGTACATCGCCGCCGGCAGACGGCCTAAGGCTAGGCCTGAAGTACTATGAGCTTTGACTTACTACGCTGCGGGTTCTTTGGAGAAAAAACGCCGAAGGTCGCCCATGCGTTTCTGACGCTCGCCGCTAATTGTTCTTGCCGCGCTTTCACCCACGGCGAGTAATGCTTCTCAGTAATCTTCACGCTGGCGTGACCTAAGAGCATTGAGACCTGATCGATCGGCACGCCAGCCAGCAGCATTTCCACCGCAAAAGTGTCTCTGAGCATGTGAGGGAAGCAGCGTTTTGCAGAACCATCTGGCTTCTCCAAGCCCGCAAGTTTGAAGATGCGTCGAAAACTCCGTTGCCAGTCCGCGACAGCACTCTTGGGAAGACCGTTTCCACTCCAGAAGAAGTACCGCGGATTCGGCTTGGCCCCTTTCGGTATCGTGCGTAACGCTTCGGCCACTTGCGGAAGAAGCGGGACATAAACAGGAGTTCCAGTCTTAGCTTGGTAGAGCAGGAGATTATCGTTGATGAGGCGGGTGCGCTCCAACGTGAGCGCATCACGAATGCGAAGGCCACTCCAGCGCATGAGCATGATGAGAGTGCGCATTCGTGTGCCATTAGCTCCGCCGATTGTCTCGCCGCGGTTCTCGCGATAGAGGTAGGTGGCATCAATCAGCTTGGCGTATTCGTCGCGCGTAAAATAGTCGGTCGGAGCTTGAACGACAGAGATTCGGCCCAATCGGTCGGTCGGATTTGAGACAAGCCAGCCCGCGCGAATGCAGAACCAGAAAAAGCCCGTCAACCGCTCCTGCTTCTTCTTCTTCGCGAGAGCTCCGTCCGGCCAAGAAGTCCGGAACGACTGGACGGCGCGGAGATCGATTTCGCGCAACAGTCGATAGCCTTCCCCTTTGCACCACGTCAGGAACTGCTTTCGAAAAAAGATGTCGAGCTTGTAAAGGGTTGCGTCGCTCAGCTCCCGGGCCTTGGCGTCGGCAAGATACTCGGTGACGGCCTGAACGATCGTGACAGCCTCATCCTTCCGCTCCGGTGTCGCCGCTGGATCTTCCGCATCCTCAATTAAGCGCGAAAGATCGACCGCTCGTTCCCAACTGTTAGTCTTCAGGCTGCGGCGCACGTAGCTTCCCTTCGCGGTGCCTTCCACCCACATCGGGCAGGTGCAGCGCTTGTAGAAGCGATCCGACCCTTTAGAACAAGCCTTCAAAATGCCGCCGATAGAGCGTCAACATGGTACGTCTATCGTACGTGTATCGTACGCAAACTTTCAAGTGTCCAGTACATTACTGATTCTACAGTACTTAAGTATGGTGGAGGCGGCGGGAGTTGAACCCGCGTCCGAAAAAGTTGTCAGTCGGGAGACTACATGCTTGTTCCGTTCATGCCTCTGGCATTACCCAGAGACGTTCGCGGATTGCGCTCAGAACCGGACAAGAAACGCAAGACGCTAGCCTGATTGTCTCGTCCCACCACCCAGACGAAGCGATGAGACCAGCCTACTGTGCGACGTCCGTCACCGGCCCGTAGGCGAAGCCGATTAGGACGGCAACTTATTTGATTAAGCTGCGTAAGCCATTTGGTTATTGGCAATTGTTTGTTTTGCGCGCGATTACGGGTGTACGCACCCCGGCATGCCTCCTGGCCGCAAGCGTTTCCGTCGAAGCCGTGACGCCCCCATTTTGAAAGGCTGGCAACAACACGCTATTACAGCGCATTTTCAAAGAACAAGTGAACTACCGTAATTCTATCAGGTCTGTCGCATCTGAGGCGGATGGAGATGGCACGGTCAGGCAAAGAATCAAAGAGCCCCAGAGTACAATAAGTCGGCGATACATCGGAGGAATTGAGTATGCTCGAGCACATGGTGCGCTTCACCGTCGATCTCACCATCGACGAAGGAAAGCTTGGCCAGTTTGAGGGCATTGTGCAGACAATGATTGCGGGCACTCAGAAAGAACCGGGTGCGCTCGGTTACGATTTTTATTTGAGTGATGATCGTCGGCGATGCCGCATCCTCGAAACCTACGCCGATGCGGATGCTGTGCTGGCGCACATGACGGGACCGATAGTGCAGGAACTTGTGCCGAAACTTCTCGCGTTCTCAAGCCTCAGCCGCTTCGAAGTGTATGGTGATCCAGGCCCGAAGGCAGCACCGATGCTTGCGGGAGTGGGCGCCGAAGTCTTTGAAGTCTGGCATGGACAAAGCCGCTGACCAGCCATCGCTCAAAGCAATTCCGATGACTTAAGAACCATCAGAATTTGATTCGAATATATAACCCGCAGATTCTGCGTAGAGGAGAGGCGAGATGCTGAAAGATCGAATAATAAGGCTTGTGATGCCCTTTCTAGTGGTTGTCTTTTCAGCGCTCTACTTGCAAGCGACAACCCAACCGCAGGCGTCAGCCGAGCAAACGCTCTGGAGGATTGAGCACGCCTACTGGAACTATGTTCAGGATAACGATCTGCCCGCGTATCGAAATCTTTGGCATAAGGATTTCCTCGGCTGGCCGTCGGTCAGCGCCGCGCCGGTTCACAAAGAACACATAACAGACTGGATCACCACCCAAACCAGTAAGGGCCTGGCGTTCAAAACTGTTGAATTCAAACCTGCTGCAATTCAGGTGGAGGGCGACGTTGCGGTGACGTATTACTGGATCACATATAAGTGGTTGGGCAAGGATGGCAATGGCGAGCCGCACACCATCCGGGTTACGCACACCTGGATCAGGGACGCAACGGATTGGCACATCATCGGCGGAATGTCCATGCCGGAAGCCGCGAATCCGTCCAAATAACTCGAATTCGATGCAGTGCGCCGGTCATTTCTTTACATCCGCCGAGCATCTCCCTAGATCCCGAAAACCTTACGAAAGGTCCTTCTGCAAGGACTATCACAACGTCATCGCATCGAATCAGGAGTCTTCGCCGACAGTTCGAGCCGATTCTGGTTCGCGGGTCAAAACGCGCGCGAGAGAATGTCCGCCACCGTCTCTCCTCGAACAGACGTTTGCCGGTGAGGATCTCGTAAGCGCCACGCCGAATGATTACACCCTCGCGCATCGACCATATTTCCCCGCGCCTGCTCCGTACCCAAATCACCCGCCGCCGTTGGAAAGTAAGCAGTAAAGGTGGCTCATGCGGCAGCTCCGCCGTCCTATTGAGAATACTCACTAGCGCGGCTGAAATCCGTTGACTCTTCATGCCGCATCCGTATAGCATCTGCAACGGAGTTTGTTCGTCCTTCCCACAAAGATAGCGAGGGACACCTGCCGCAAACCATGCTCCCCATCTCCACCGGAGTCGTTTGAGTGACCAGAAAACGCCCACGCCTGTTTTATGGCTGGTGGATTGTAGCCACCAGCGCTCTGGGGCTTTTCCTCGGGCCTCCCCTCTATGTCTATTCGTTTGGCGTGTTTTTCAAGTCGTTTGCGCACGACTTCCACTCCAGCCGCGCCGCAATATCATTCGCATTTACCTTGCTTAACACAGTTGGTGCCTTATGTCTTTTGGCTAACGGCAGGCTCATTGACCGCTTCGGAGCGCGGCGAGTCATCATTCCCGCGACCGGCCTCTACGCCCTCGTTCTGCTCTCAGCGCTCGCGCTGGGCAACAGCATTTGGCAGTTTTACCTCTTCTGTGCGTTGCTGGGACTTGCCGCCAGCGGCCCCAACCCGGTGTCCTACAGCGTTGTGATATCCCACTGGTTTAACCGCCGCCGGGGGCTGGCGTTGGGGGTGATGATGCTGGGAATTGGTATCGGTGCCTTCGTCGTTCCTCTGGCTGCCCAGCGCCTGATCGCGGCATTCGGCTGGCGCATGGCGTATGCGATTTTTGGAGGCGCGGTACTGCTGCTTCCACTGCCCGTAGTAGCCGCGAATTTGCGGAACGATCCTGGCGAGCGCGGCCTGCGCACGGATGGAGATGAGATCACGCAAACTCCATCCGAACCACCGGGCAAAGAGGGTCTCAACTGGCATGAGATCTGGCATAGCCCAACCTTCTGGCTGCTGATTTGTGTATTCTGCCTTACCGGAGCGAGCGTCCACGCTGCAATCCTTCACATGGCAGCGCTGCTGACGGACCGGGGACTTAGCGCGGAGCGCGCAGCTCTCGCAACTTCGGTGATAGGAATCTCTTTAGTCTTCGGAAGGGTCGGGTCTGGCTACCTTCTCGACCATCTCTTTGCGCCGCGCGTAGCAATCTTCTTCTACGGCGCATCCGCCCTGGGTATGGCTATGCTTTGGGCGGGAAGGGGCGGTAACGCGGCTTTGGCCGCTGCTTTTCTAGTCGGGCTTGGCATGGGGGCCGAGGTGGAAGTCATGGCCTTTCTCATCAGCCGGTATTTCGGCCTGCGCGCCTTCGCCAGCGCCTATGGCCATGCCTTCGGCGCATTCATGATCTCAGGAGCGCTAGGCGTCTGGCTTATGGGCGCGGGATTCGACCGCGCCCATTCTTATACTCTCCCGCTGGCCGGATTCTGTATCGCCATGGTTATCGCGCTGGGACTGCTCACCCGCCTCGGTCCCTATCGCTACGGCCTCGAAGCAGAGGAAATGCTACCGCATGTGCGGGCGGCGAGCGGTGCGTAAACCTGTGGGTATCCACGGCGATATTGCGTATCACCATCAACGTGGCTGAATCGATGGCAATCATGGCCGATCCAGCCTGCGCGGTAATCTGGTGAAAGTTCTGCACGTACTGCGAGCCGGCTGAAGCAAAGTCGGCAAACTGATCCAGCCGATGAGAGTCACAGCCGTAGACCAGAGTTAGGGCGAGTAGTATGACCGCGGCGATGACGTTTCTGGATTTCGTCTTGCGCATTCCGTTTTGCTCCAGCGGACGAGATTATCCGGGGCTGGGTGTGGAAAGCAAGTGATTTGTGCATGAGTGGCGAAGACGCGGAGCATTGAGGGAAGTTGGAGAGGTCCCGTGGGTGCAACAAACAATGCTGCACCACAGGATGTCAATACAAGCAGGATCAAGTGAAACAGCCTCTGAGGGTTAGTTCAGCCCGAAGAGCCCACCCAGGTGCGCTGCATTGGAGACGCCCATGCCGGTGACCTGATCATAGCCAGGTCCCGCGGCGAGACCGTTGTTGCCGGTCAAGACGTCATAGTAGTAATAGGCATTGATCTTGCCCGTACCGGTGCAGTCCGCCACGCCGTGGCATCCTGCGGTGTAGAGCGAGGGGTTCATCTGCCCGAAGGGATGGCGGGCCTGCATCACGTCCGCATAGAGCGCGGCGGTTACCGGGCTTGCCAGGCTGGTCCCTCCAACGAGGTAATGGCCTCCGTTGCCGCTGTCATAGACGATGGCTCCGGTATTCGGGTCGGCATCGGCGGCGACATCGGGAGTGGCGCGGAAGACGCCGCACCCATTAACGCCGTTCGCCGACTGGTAGCCTGGTTGTGCTTCCTGGCTGCTGCATCCGCCGCCGCTGCCTGACCAGCCGGTCTCGAGCGTGCGCTGGAAGGTAGTTGGATTGACCCGCAACGAGGTCCCTCCTACGCAAGTGGCATAGGGGGAAGCGCAGGGATATGAGGTCGGCGTTCCATTATCGCCCGACGAGAACAGGATCGGCTTGTTCACGTTGTAGGTTGAGTCATAGGTGTTTTCGCCGGAAAATTCGCCGGCGCCATAGCTGTTACTGACTACGTCCGTGAGGCTGACCGCGGTGGTAACAGCGGCGCCCAAGTCGGCGAAGGAATTGGAGCAGCCCTCCACTAGGACGATTTTCGCTCCGGGCGCGATGGAATGCGCCCATTCGAGATCGAGCATGGTTTCGAGCTCCCAGTTGGCATTGGCGCCGCAGTAGTTGGTGCCGCCGTTCTGGTCGAGCTGCTTGAAGCAGCCACTGGCCGCAGTGCAGGCCGGCAGTCCCATTTCAGCGTTGAAATGGTCGAGATCGGAGCTGGCGTTGGCGTAGTGGTAGGCGTCCACAATGCCGATCGTCATGCCGGTCCCGTCATAGCTGATGGTCCCAGCCGGGGTTTTCTTAAAGGGAACGCCATACGCGGCCTGCATTGCGTTAGGGCAGAATTGGAAGCCGTTGCCAGTCCGCGGCTTGTTGCAGAAGCTGGGCAGTGTCAGGTTCGGTTTGAATTGTGCATTCAGCGACGGCAACTGGCTCGCCATTGCGCTCAACACCATGATGTGCGGGCGGTAGTGCCCGGCGGGGACTGCATTGGCGGGCACCAGGGGAAGCGGCTTTCCCGTCTGCTGCGCCAGCGCGACTCTGGCTTTCACCTGCACTGAGGTGGCGCTCTGCGACCAGCCAAACTGGCAGGCAAGCAGCAGACTGGAGGAGATTGCGCTGAGGATAAGTTTGCGGTTGTTCATTACATCATCTCCTGGGCGCTGCGCGAGATGCGACGGCGTGCGGCGGCAACCACTCCCAGCAGCGAAGGACCTACGAGAAGCAGAGTACTTGGCTCAGGGATGGGCGGCGGAGCGGGGGCCGTTTGCAGGCGAAGCTGACCGAGACCGAAATCGTCGTCGCCGATACCGCTGGTGCTGAAGATCGCCCCCCAGACATCCGCTGTCGGGTCGAATGCGCCCAGGAACAATGCGGTTCCCACATTATTGTCCGAGTTGCCGTTGGCGCTGAAAGTACCCAGCGAGTCGAGATTGTTGTCGAGCAGCGTGATAGTACCGGTAAAGGCGCCATAGAAAGTCTGCTGCATATAGGCGCCGACGCCATAGACAGCCTGGTCGAAGAGCACGTTAATCGTGCCCGCGCCATTACCGAGGGTTTGTACGCCGTTGTAGACGAGACCCATGTTCGCGGCGAAGTTGCCATTCCAGTTCGCTCCCTGTTGCAGCACCTGGAAATCCTGGGTGGTCGCATTGCCGACCAGTCCCGTATTGCCGGCTGCCGAGCTCCACGCCTGCGGAGACGAAAGTTGATTGAATGGACAGCCGAACTGGCACCAATCCACGGAATCCTGAAATGCGCTAGGGTTGGTGCTGATCGTACCCGCCCACATACTGGTGACGCCCAGCGTGAGCGAGAGCAGACATAACAGACTTAGTTTTTTCATAATGCTCCTTGCGGCCTTAATCCCTTCTCATGAAGAGGAACTCAGGATACATGCCGCTAGAGCAGAATCAAGCACACTAATTAAGATATTGAATCTAATCGTTACTTACTACCCGGTTACTAGGCTCAGGAGCTGGTGACCTGGGTCTTAATGCTTCCCTTCGTCGCCCAAACCGTGCGGCGCCCAGCCATCGACGATCACCTTCGCCATTCGGGCGACCATCAGTTCGGCCTCGTTTTCGGGTGTCCAGCTCTGGTCTTGATTGTCATAAGTGAAGGCGGAGATGACGATGGGACCGTCTTTAGTGAAGACCAGTGCGACGTCATTGCGAACCTCATCGAGGCTGCCGGTCTTGTTGGCGATATGGCTGGGAACTTCAGTCGTGTCCGCATCTTCGAGATAATGCGGGATCAGGTTGCGCCAGAACTGGTGCTCCAGCATATCGATCATGATGTGGCAGAGTTTTGGGTTGCCGAGATCGCAACGGTTGATAGATTCGAGAATGCCCGCCATCTGGCGCGCGGTAGTGCGTCCGATGCCGAAGGGCTTGAGCTCGGGCGACTGGTCGCCGGTTCCTGGACGGGAAATCTTGCGGATAGAAGTGGTGAGCGGGAAACCTAGCGTGCGCATGCGGGCGTTCACCGTCTCGCGTCCAATGTGGTCGAGGACGAGATTGGTCGCCGTGTTGTCGCTCTGGGTGATCATCAGCACCAGCGCCGTCTCGAAATTGATCTGCGCCGGAGTGTGATAGAGCCAGAGCACGCCCGATCCTGAGACCTGATCCGCTTTTGTGAGCGGCAGCATGTCTTCGAGAGAGCGCTGCCCCGCCTTCACCTGATACATGGCTTCCAGCAGAATCGCTACCTTGATGACGGACGCGGTGGTCACCGGACGGTCGGCGTCGATCTCCACCTCCTGCCCGGTGCGCAGTTGTTTGGCATAGAACGCGACCTTCCCGTGGTGATGGCGGGCGAAGGCGTTCATCAGGTTCTGCATTGTCTGGTCGCGCGTGCCCTTGGGCGCGGGGAACGACTGAGCTAAGCTCAAAACAGCGGAGAAGAGAACGATTCCGAGCATGCAAAGGGACACGCGGACGAGGGCGCCGGTTCTGCGGTTGGAAAATGTGGTTCTCATTTGGCTTTCAGCTCCACCGGAGTATAGAGTTCAAAAGGTTTACGGCGTATTTTGAATTGGTCAATACCGTCGCGCCATTGGTCCGCAATCACATGCGGATCAGTTCCTGCACGCAGCGCATCGAGGGTGGCCTTATTCGCCAGCAGTTTGTCCATCTTCTCCAAATGGAACTGCTCGCCGAACAATTTATGCAGCGCGGAAGCAAGCTCGATGCCCACCAGCGGACTGTCGAGCTGATAGCGATCAATCAAAACGATGTTCACCCCGCCGCACTTCTGGTTGGCGAATGTGCCTGAATTCGGAGTGAAGGCGATGGGCACGAAGCGCACCCCCGAAACCATCTGGCGGTTGAGATAAGCGGCAAGTTCGCGCTCGCGATGGAGTATCCAGGGCGCGCCCACCACTTCAAAGGGGGTATCTGTGCCGCGGCCCACACTGACGTTGGTGCCTTCAATCAGCGCCACGCCGGGATAGAGCGTCGCCTGTGCCAAATCACGCAGATTGGGCGAAGGATTGATCCAGGTAAGGCCGGTCGAATCATACCAATCGCCGGGAACGTATCCCTGCATGGGAACAATGGTGAGTTTGGCATTGATCTGGCGCTCGGAGTTGAAGAGCTTCGCCAGCTCTCCCATGGTCATGCCGTGGCGCACCGGCAGGGTGTGATAGCTGACGAAACTTTCTTTGTCATCATCGGCGAGTGGGCCTTGCACATAGGGCAGCGCGATGGGATTGGGACGGTCGAGCACGATCACTTCTATCCCAGCTTGCACCGCACCTTCGAGAAAATACGCCATCGTGGTCTCGTAGGTCCAGAAGCGGACGCCAGCGTCTTGCAGGTCAATCACAACCGCGTCGAGTTGCTTGAGCACATCAAGCGGGGGATGGCGCTTGGCGGCAGTATCGCCATAGACGCTGTAAATCGGGAGGCCGGTCGCGGCGTCCTTCGAGTTATCAACATCCGTGGTGTCCATCATCCCCATCGCGCCGTGCTCAGGCGAGAAGAGCGCGGTGAGCTTGATGCCCGGAGCGCGCGCCAGCACATCCACGGTGCGCTGCCCCTTGCCGTCAACGCCGACTTGATTGGTCAGCAGACCAATGCGGCGCGGATGGGCAGCCGTTCCCGCGATGCCTTCGAAGTTGCGCGCCTCCAACACATCAATGCCGGTGAGCACGTCGCCATTGCGCGAGAAGGGACGGTGGGCGCTGGCCTCCGCTTCGTTATATCCGGTGATACGAAACTGATCTTGCTTCTGCGCGGCCGTGATCTTTTCTCCAAAGACCTGTGCCACCGCATCCGCTGCGCGCGCGCGCAGACTCGATACGGCGGGGCCCACATGCGGATGCACCGCGTTGGTGAGGATGATGAGATATGTCTGCGTATAGGGATCGATGTGGATGGAGGTGCCAGTAAAACCGGTGTGTCCGAAGCTGCCCACCGGCAGAAGCTCGCCGCGATCGGAGGAGAAGGGCGTGTCGATGTCCCAGCCCAGGCCGCGCACGTTGGTTGACGTGGGCGGCGTCTGTGGGGTGGTCATCTTCTCTGCGGTAAGTTTGCTGAAAAGTTTCACGCCCTTGGCCGTCGTGCCGGTGCGCAGAATATCCAATATGGCTTGCGCATAAATCGCCAGATCATCGGCGGTAGTGAAGAGTCCCGCGTGTCCGGCGACCCCGCCCATGCGCCGCGCCGTGGGGTCGTGCACTACTCCGTGCAGGATTTGTCCGGTGCGCGCGTCGTATTCGGTGGGCGCGATCATCTCCAGGCTGTGGGTCGCGTTTTGAAATCCCGGAGGCGTCGCCAGCGGACGGAAGCTGGTGTGGATCATGCCCAGGGGCTGGAAGACATTCTTCTCCGCGAAAAGTTCAAGCGGCATTCCAGAGAGCTTCTCGATCAGCAAACCGAGCGTCTCGAAATTGATATCGCTATAAGTGAACTTCGCGCCCGGCGGGGTGGCCAGCTTCTCCACCCATATGCGCTCGACGGCCTGCTCCTTGCCCTCCCAATACGGCTCCAGCGTGAGGTCAGGCGGCAGCCCGGAGTAATGGGTCATCAGTTGCCGGATGGTCACGTCCTCCTTCCCCCCGCCCGTAAACTGCGGCAGATAATGGGAGACAGGATCGTTCAAGCGAAATTTGGATTGGTCATAGAGCACCATTGCCGAGGTCGTGGTCGCCACGATCTTAGTGAGCGATGCAATGTCGAATACCGTGTCCGCGGTCATTGGCTCTTGTTTGGGTTCGAGCGATTTCTTGCCGAACGCCTTGCGATAAACCACGCGCCCGTTGTGTCCCACGATGACCACCGCACCGGGCGCTTGATGGTTCGCGATCGCATCCTCAACCACGAAATCAAGAGCGCGAAAATCGTAGGCGTGGCCTGAAGATTGTTTGCTGGAAGTCTGGGCGGCAGAGCATGAGATCAGTAGAGGTAATACAAGGACGCACAACACTAGGCGGGAGCGTGGAGAGGGCATGTGCGAATCATTGTCGGCGATGCAACGCTTCCCTGTAAAGTGGAAGCGGCTGCGCTCAAATGCAAAAGACGTCCGCGGCCGCACGATAGGTGTTGGCGTGGGCTTCGACCGTAGGCCCGACCGGTATAGAGTATCCGCCGCCTATCGTGACCACAATCGGAACGCCACGTGCCCGGGCCGCCTCGAATATCCGCCGGTCGCGCTCCCGCAATCCTGCGTGAGAGAGCTTCAAATGGCCGAGGGTGTCGCCGGCGAGTCCATCCACTCCGGCCTGATAGATAATCACCTGCGGATCAAACGCGTAAACTTGCGGCAGCGCGTGATCGAGCGCGCACAGATATGTCTCGTCGCCGGCCCCATCCGGCAGATCGATATCTAACTTGCTCTGCTGCTTGCGAAAGGGGAAGTTCGTCTTCGAGTGGATGGACACGGTAAACACCCGCGCATCGTGTTCGAAAATCTGCGCAGTGCCGTCGCCCTGATGCACATCGCAATCGATCACCGCGGCCCGCTCAACCATGCCGCGCGAAAATGCATCGCAAATTGATACCGCAATATCATTGAAGACGCAGAACCCCGAGCCTTCCGCGCGAAATGCATGATGCGTGCCGCCGGCCAGAGTCCCGCCCCATCCCGTCGCCAGCGCCTCCGTGGTAGCGCAGAGCGTTGCTCCCACCGAAGCGAGAGTCCGCCCAACCAGCTCCTCCGACCAGGGGAAACCGATCCTCCTCATGGCTAGCGCCGAAAGTGTGCCGCCTAGAAACTGGCGCACATATTCAGCGTCATGCGTGAGCTCGATCACCTCAGCCGATGCCAGCGGTGCAGGCTCAAAATGCAGGCGCGCAGCGTCCGACCGCTGCAGCGCCTCGCGCACCATACGATATTTCGCCATCGGAAATTTGTGCCCGACTGGCAACAGAATCTCGTAATGATCGGTGTAATAGAGCGTCTTCTTCAATGCCTTATAGCTTTATGATGCCATCGCACGCGAATCCTCCGCGTTCTCTGGCGCCGCCGCTCTCCGCAGAGAGGCATTTGTATTTGATACAATCACCTGTTTGCATCTATGCGGAAGTCTCGCATGGGCTCTCCCCTTTCTGACTTAAACATTTGAGGCCTGATGAAGATCCACGAATACCAGGGTAAGCAGATCCTCGCAAAGTATGGCGTCGCCATCCCGCGCGGAGAGATGGTCACCAACGTCGAAGACGCGGAGAAAGCAGCCAAAAACCTGCTCGACCAGGGCGCAACCGGCATCGTCGTCAAGGCGCAGATCCATGCCGGAGGGCGAGGCAAGGGCGGCGGCGTCAAGCTGGGCAAGACCGCCGATGACGCGGGCAAACTCGCCGAACGGATATTGGGCATGATGCTCAAGACGCACCAGACGGGGCCTAAGGGACAGAAGGTCCAGCGCCTGCTGATCGAAGAGACGCTGCCTATCGACCGCGAACTCTATCTTGGCATCGTGCTTGACCGCGCCAGCGCACGTCCGGTTTTCATGGCATCGAGCGACGGCGGAATGGAAATCGAAGAGGTCGCCGCCAACAGTCCCGACGCGATCCTCAAGGAATATATCGATCCGCGCGTCGGTTTTCAGCCATTTCAGGCGCGCAAGATCGCCTTCGGACTGAAACTCCGGCCCGAACTGATCCATCAAGCGGTCAAATTCTTCATGGCGCTGTATCGCGCTTACGAGGAAACTGACGCTTCCCTGATGGAGATCAATCCCTTCATCACTACCAGGGACAACCGTCTTTTCGCGCTCGATGCCAAGCTCAATTTTGACGACAACGCGCTGTACCGCCATCCTGAGATCAAGGACCTGCGTGACGTGGCGGAAGAAGACGCACTTGAAGTCGAGGCGTCAAAATACAACCTCAATTACATCAAGCTCGACGGCAACATCGCCTGCATGGTCAACGGCGCAGGGCTTGCCATGGCGACCATGGACATTATTAAGTACGCGGGCGGCTCTCCGGCAAACTTCCTTGACGTCGGAGGCGGAGCGAACGCCGACCAAATCACTCACGCCTTCGAAATCCTGCTCAGCGACAAGAACGTGAAGGCAATCTTCATTAATATCTTCGGCGGCATTTTGCGCGTGGATACGCTCGCTAACGGTGTGATCGAGGCCGCGCGCCGCACCAATCTGAAATTGCCGATCGTGCTTCGACTGGAAGGCACCAATGTCGAAGAAGGGCGCGAGTTGCTGAAGAAGTCAAGTTTGAATTATCAGGTTGGGCAGACGATGAAGGATGCGGCGCAGATGGTTGTGAAGGCCGCTGGCGACTAGCCACTGGCTACTAACACATCAAGAGGCAAATTTCAGCTCGCGGCCAGAGGCCAGCAGCTAACAGCTAAGGAATTCAATGTCAGTACTCGTCGACAAAAACACCCGTCTCATCGTTCAAGGCATCACTGGCAAGGAAGGTACCTTTCACGCGAAGGGCTGCCAGGAATACGGCACCAAGGTCGTTGGCGGAGTCACGCCCGGCAAGGGCGGCACCACCCACGAGGGCTGGCCGGTCTTCAACACCGTCCGCGAAGCAATCGAAGAAGAGAATGCGAACGCAACCATGATCTTCGTTCCTCCGCCATTTGCCGCCGATGCCATCATGGAGGCAGCCGACGCCGGAGTTCCGCTGATTGTCTGCATCACCGAAGGCATCCCCACCCGCGACATGGTGCGCGCCTGGACCTACCTGCAGGACAAGAAGTCGCGCCTGATCGGGCCGAACTGCCCTGGCGTGATCTCTCCCGGCAAGTGCAAGGTCGGCATTATGCCAGGACGCATCCACCTCGAAGGCAGGGTTGGCATCGTCTCCCGCTCCGGCACGCTCACCTACGAGGCCGTCTATCAGCTCACCACCCGCGGCATCGGCCAATCGACGGCCATCGGTATCGGCGGCGATCCCATCATCGGCACCACCCACATTGATGCGCTCAAATTATTCAACGAAGACCCCGGCACCGAGGCGATCATTATGATCGGCGAGATCGGCGGAGATGCGGAAGAAAAGGCCGCCGCCTACGTCAAAGCCCACGTCAAGAAACCAGTCGTCGGATTCATTGCCGGCCAGACCGCACCGCCCGGACGCCGCATGGGCCACGCAGGCGCCATCATCTCCGGCGGCGCAGGCACGGCGTCAGAAAAGATACGCGCCATGACCGACGCCGGGATTCACGTCGTCGTCTCTCCCGCTGAAATAGGCGAGACGCTGTCCCGGGCAATTGGAAGATAGCTTACAGTTCACAGTTAAAACTTTGGCCCAGCACGCTCTAGCTGTAAACCGTGAGCTGTAAACTCATCGCACAAAACAAGAAAGTCAGGAAATACAGAATCCATGCACACCATCCAGCGCACCTTCTCCATTCTCAAACCGGACGGAGTTCGCAAGGGCCACTCCGGCGCCATACTCGCAATGATGCAGGAAGCCGGCTTTCGCATCATCGGCGTGAAGATGATCGAAATTACCAAACATCAGAGCGAGGGCTTCTATGCGGTCCACGTGGCGCGGCCCTTTTTCGAATCGCTTACCAACTTCATGTCCTCCGGCGCGATCATCGTGCTTGCGCTGGAAAAAGAGAACGCCATTGCCGATCTGCGCAAGTTGATGGGCGCAACCAATCCGGCGAACGCCGCGGAAGGCACCATTCGCAAACGCTACGCGGCGTCGATCGAAGAGAATGCCGTCCACGGCTCCGACGCAGAAGATACCGCGCGCTTCGAGTTGAGCTACTTCTTTGCGGGATATGAGCTGGAAACCGCTTCCTGAACAGCGGGAGGAACGATATTATTCCCCCTGCCCGGCAGCGTATTCTCAGGCAGACCCATCTGCTCGCACCCGGTAAAATGAGAGTACGGCATGGCTGAATCGCCACACGAAGAAGAGGTACTGGGAAAGGCATACGATGCGCGCCTGATGCGCCGTTTGCTGCGCTATCTCGCGCCCTACAAGTTCCAGGTGATCTTCGCGCTGATCACGATCGTAATCAAGGCCGGGGCGGACGTGGTCGGCCCATACTTGACAAAGGTGGCGGTCGACAAGTACCTCTCCAGCTCTGCCGGGGAGCATAAGAGCTTGCTCGATCCCATTTTGAGCAACGCCCCGCTTACCGGCATCGCGCAGATCGGGATGATCGCTGTGGGTGCGCTGCTGCTGAGTTTCGTCTGCGAGTTCGGGCAGACCTACTACATGCAGTGGACCGGCCAGAAGGTGATGTTTGACCTGCGCGCTGAAATCTTCCGTCACTTGCAGCGCCTACACGTTGCCTTCTTCGACCGCAATCCGGTAGGCAGGCTGGTCACCCGCGTAACCAGCGACGTGGACGCTCTGAACGAGATGTTCACCGCGGGCGTGGTCTCGATCTTCGAAGACGTCTTCGTGCTCGCCGGAATCATTGTGATTATGCTGCGCATGAAGTGGTGGCTGGCGCTGATTGCCTTCGCGGTGCTGCCGCTCATCTTCTACGCGACCATGGTATTCCGCAACAGCGTGCGCGGGTCATACCGACGAATTCGCACTGCCATCGCGCGCATCAACGCCTATCTGCAGGAGCACGTCACAGGCATGGTGATCTTGCAGCTCTTCAACCGCGAGCGCCGGTCCTATCTTCAGTTCGAGGACGTGAACCGCCAGCACATGGACGCCTACAAAGACGCGATCTTCGCCTATGCGCTCTATTATCCGATCGTGGAAATCCTTTCCTCCGTAGCGATCGCGATGGTGCTGTGGTTCGGAGGCATGAAAGTGCTTTCGGGAACGGTGACGATCGGCATCCTAATAGCCTTCATTCAGTATGCACAGCGCTTCTTTCGTCCGATCCTCGACCTCAGCGAAAAGTACAACATTCTGCAAGGCGCAATGGCTTCGAGTGAGCGCATCTTCAAGCTGCTGGACACCCCCATCGACATTCTTTCGCCAGTTGCCGCTCAGGCTGTTTCCGGAGCGGGGCGCATCACGTTCGAGAATGTCTGGTTTGCCTATAAACATCCCGGCGTGAACACCGCTGCGCGTTATGTTGACAGCGATATCGAGTGGATATTGCGTGACGTCTCCTTCGCCATAGAGCCAGGCGAAACCGTCGCTGTCGTGGGACACACCGGAGCAGGCAAAACCACCATCATCTCTCTGCTCATGCGCTTCTACGATGTACAGCGGGGCGCGATCAGGATTGACGGTGTGGACATTCGCGAGATTGCGCTTCCGCAACTGCGCCGACGCTTCGGGGTAGTCCTGCAAGACCCCTTCCTCTTCACCGGAACCATCGCTCAGAATATCCGCCTGGGCAGCTCCAGGATCTCCGATGAACAGATGGAAAGCGCTGCCGAGGAGGTCAACGTAGCCGACTTCATCCACAGCCTGCCTGAGGGTTACAGCACCGAAATTCACGAGCGAGGCAGCACTCTTTCCACCGGGCAAAAGCAGCTCATCAGCTTTGCCCGGGCGCTGGCGCACGATCCCAAAATCCTTATCCTCGACGAAGCTACTTCGAGCGTAGATACGGAGACTGAACTGCGCGTCCGCTCCGCCCTTACCAATCTCGTCACTGGCCGCACGTCCGTTATCATCGCGCACCGCCTCTCCACCATTCAGCGAGCAGACAAAATCATTGTTATGCATAAGGGCACAGTGCGCGAAACGGGATCGCATCAGGAGTTGCTCGCGCAACGCGGCATCTACTGGAAGCTTTACCAATTGCAGTACAAAGATCAGGAGCTTCCCACAATGGCGCCAACTCCCACGCCTGTTCCCTCTGTGGGCAACGATTGATGAAGCTAATGCTCTCCGCCGGGGAGGCCAGCGGCGATAATTATGGCGCCATGCTGCTGCGAGAACTGCGCAAATACGGGTCTGTCGAAGCTTTCGGTCTAGGCGGAGAACAACTGCTCGCCGAAGGATGCGATCTAACCGTCAACGCCCACGAAGTCGCCGCTGTGGGAATCACCGAGATCGTGCGGCATTTGCCCCGGCTTTATTCAAGCTACCGCAAGCTGGTGCGCGCCCTCCAGCAGCGCCGCCCTGACGTGCTGCTCCTGATTGATTTTCCCGACATCAACTTCAAACTCGCCCGCCATGCCCACCGGCTTGGTATTTCCGTTGTCTTCTTCGTCTCTCCGCAACTGTGGG
Organism: Acidobacteriaceae bacterium; assembly: GCA_039934875.1. Taxonomy (GTDB): domain Bacteria; phylum Acidobacteriota; class Terriglobia; order Terriglobales; family Acidobacteriaceae; genus JBDTLH01. The sequence goes on from JBDTLH010000071.1 coordinate 18,543, forward strand.
CATGGAAGCCGTGGCGCTTGCGTCTGGTAAAGCGATACGTCACCCGGATGCTGGTGATCTTTCCTTTTGAGGAGCAGTTCTATCGTGGGCGAGAAGTGGACGCCGAGTTCGTCGGTCATCCCCTGGCCGATCTGCCGATGCCAAGCATCACCCGCGAAGCCTTCGCATCCCAGCATAAACTTAATCCCCTCAAGCCTTGGATTGCCCTTCTCCCCGGAAGCCGCAAAGGCGAGGTCCGGCTCAACCTTCCGGAGATCGCACACGCTGCGGCGCTGCTCGGCGATAGCTACGAGTATGTGCTGCCGGTCGCATCCACCCTCTGTCGCGAATTTGTCGCTTCCCATGTCCCAGCAACTCTAACCAAAGTCAATTTCGTCGCTGCCGACCAGGCCCGCGGCGCACTCTTCCACGCCCGCGCCTCTATCGTCGCCAGCGGCACTGCGACCGTCGAGGCAGCCCTCATGGGCAATCCCTTCGTGGTGGTGTACCGCGTGTCGCCGTTAACCTACGCCATCGGTCAGCGTCTAATTAAGGTAAGCCACTACGCGATGGCAAATCTTATTGCGGGACGTGAGATCGTGCCGGAGCTCATTCAGTCCAACTTCACCGCCGAAAATGTTGCCGCTCAGATGCGTCAGCTGCTTCCCGATTCCGCTCAGCGCAACCAAATGATCGAGGACCTCGCCCAGGTGCGCAGGCAATTGAAAAGATCAGAGGGCGCGATGGACGCCATTGCCCACGCCGCCGCCATAATCCGTCAGCTTTGCGGGAGCGCCATACGCGGATGACGCAATCGCATCTTTTCTGTAACAATTCTCATCAGACACACCGCAACCCTGGAGATCTGTACATGCATTCAGTCCGCGCCGACGCAACGGCAAGAAGCGCCCACGGTCTCCCATTTCTGAAATTTGTTTGCCTTCTCCTGGCGCTGCTCGCTTTTTCCATCCCGACCTTCGCCCAAAAGCCGCGCCTGCAGGTGGACTCCTACGTGATCGATGCCGACATCACACCCGCTACCCATCACCTCATTGTCAAAGCGAGGGTTAAGGTCACTGCACTGGACGACGTCACTACCCTGCCTTTCGAGCTGCACAATGCGCTCGGAATCCCCAAAGTCACTGATCAAGCGGGCAAGCCGCTGCAAGTCGAGCGCGTCACCCAGGACTCGACCGTCCGCGTGCTGCTCCCGACCGCGCTCACCGCCAACCAATCCACTACTCTCACCTTTGATTATCAAGGCACGCTCAATACTGCCGAAGACAGTCCCGTCGAAGGCCTCAAACTCGCGCACATTGGAGCGGGCGATGACCTCACCTATCTGCTCTATGCCGGGCGCTGGTTCCCGCTGGTCGGATACGGCACGGACCGCTTCTCCGCGACCATCAATGTCACCGTTCCCAACGGGCTTACCGTAGTCGCCAGCGGCAACGCCGCCCTGCCTCAACCCGCCGCGGGCGGAAAATCTACCTATACCTTTGTGCAGACCACGCCCAGCTTTCCCGGCACCGTGATCGTCGGCAATTTCGCGAAGGCGCAGACCACCGTAGCCGGAAACATTCACATGTTCTTTACTCCGGCGCATGCGAAAGTGGCTAACGACTGGGCGCAAACCGCGCAGAAGGAGCAGGAGTTTTTCTCTTCAATCTACAACGGTGCTCCCACCGACAAGCTGAACGTAGTCGAATTGCCCGCCGACACCGTTCCCGCTACCTGGGCGCCCGACATCGTCGCCATCTCATCGCGTGAGATCGGTGACAAGGTCAACTACCGCCTGCTCGCTAATCTCATCGCCCACCAGTGGTGGGGTGTCGACGTCAGTCCCGCCACCCGCAACGATTTCTGGATTACCGAGGGCATGGCGCGTTACAGCGAGGTCCGCTATGTTGAGAGCATCGCTGGGAAGGCCGGGTTCGAGGAAGCGACGAAAGACATGGAGGTCGGCGCGCTCGCGCACGACGAAGTCCCGCTCTCGCAGGTCGGCAAGCTCGACATGTTTTCACCCGAGTTCCAGTCCCTCACCACCGACAAAGGCGGCATGATCATGCACATGCTGCGCTGGTATATCGGCGACGATGCCTTTAACAAGTCCATTCGCGCCATCATGGCGCAGTTCCGCAATAAGCCCATCACCGCGCAACAATTTCGGCAGAGCATCGAGCAGGCCAGCGGACAGAAGCTGACTGCGTTCTTCGCACAGTGGCTCGATGGAACCGGCGCCCCTGAATTCAAGAACAAGTACACCGTCTATCGTATCCAGAAGGGTTTCCGGGTGGTGGGTGACATCACGCAGGACCTCGATCTCTTCCACATGCCGCTTGAGATCCGCGTGGATACGGACGGCAAAAGCGTGACTCAACGAATCGATGTCGAGGGCACGCAGTCGCAATATGTGATTGAGACTTTCGGGCGTCCGCGCAAAATTGTCATCGATCCAGGTAACTGGGTCTTGAAGAACTCACCCGACCTGCGCACCCGTGTCGCCATCCTTCGCGGACAGCAACAGGTCGCGCAGGGCGCGCTCACCGATGCGCTTAAGGAATACCAGAAGGCGCTCGATATCAACAAGAACAGCTCCCTCGCCAGCTATCGCATCGCCGAGGTCTTCTTCCTCCAGCACAATTATCAGGCAGCGGCGAACTCCTATCGCGACGCCATCAACGGCGACGGCGATCCCAAATGGACGGAGGTCTGGGGCCACGTGCAACTGGGCAAGATCTTCGACGTCAGCGGACAGCGCGAGCGTGCCGTAAACGAATATCGACAGGCGATCCAGACCAATGACAACACCCAGGGCGCACTCGACGAAGCCCGCAAGTACTTGCAGAAGCCCTTCGAGCCGCCGCCCTCACAATAATTGCTATCAATCCATAAAGCGCGCGCGCTGCTCCGGCGTGGGCAGCAGGCAGGCGCCTGAATTGCGCGAGAGCCGTTGCCGGTGAGCGGCGATCCAACGATAAGGTCGGTTGCGAAGCGCTGTGGGAATGTAGAGGCCCAGCGCAGCGATACCGAAGATGCCCTCCAGATAGGTCGCCGCTTTTAGCACCGCATCCGACTCAATGAAGGCTTTCTTCTCGCCGGCCTCGATCCACACCATCGATTCGATGGCTTCCAGTTTGTACTCCCGTCGCAGTTCAATTCCCAATGCGGACTGGCGCGGCACGAAGAGCAGGTCGTGGCGGCGCTCATGATTCAGGATGAACTGGACGGAGCGCGCGCAAAATCCGCACTCGCCGTCATAGACCAGGATGGGCGGGACATCGCATTCCGTCATGAGGCGATGTTACCGCAGCTCACCCGTTCTCAGTCTTGCCCGGGCGGCCCATTAGCGCGCGCATGGCTTCCTGCGGAGACTTCCCCTCTCGCAAAATGCCGTGCATCTGTTCCGCGATCGGCATTTCGATTTGTTGGAAGCGGGCGAGTCCCAGGGCGGCATCGGTAGTGAGTACACCCTCCGCGACCATGCCGCGCATACCGGCAATAATGCTGGGGAGACGTTCGCCGCGCCCCAGGGCGACGCCCACGGCTCGGTTACGGCTGAGGCCCCCGGTGCAGGTGAGCACCAAATCCCCCATGCCAGCTAGTCCGGAGAGGGTCTCGCGATGCGCGCCGCAGGCAACCGCGAGGCGGGTGATCTCGGCGAGGCCGCGAGTGATGAGGGCTGCAGCGGTATTGTGTCCCAGGCCGAGGCCTTCCACGATGCCGGCGGCGATGGCGATTACATTCTTGAGCGCGCCGCCGAGCTCTACTCCGACGATGTCCTCGCTCGAATAGACGCGGAACGACGCGTCTGAAAATTCGCTCCGGATGGTAGCCGCGAGCTGTGCATCAGTCGAAGCGAAAGTAATTGCCGTGGGATCGCCCCGGGCAACCTCTTTCGCGAAAGATGGGCCGCTGAGCGCGCCGATGCGCCGTCTCCCGGCAACTTCCGCGATGACCTCCGTCATACGCAGATGCGTCTTCTCCTCTATGCCCTTCGTAGCTGACACAATCAGCATTTCGGGCGCGAGATGCGGCAGCATCTGAGTGGCAACCCGGCGCACATGATGGCTGGGCATGACGGTGAGTACGATCTCGGCGCGCGCTAGTGCCTCGCCCAAATCTCGCGTGGGCGTGATCGCATCGGCAATTTTGAATCCGGGCAGAAAAGCAGTGTTTTCGCGCCGTGCGCGTATCGCTTCCACGACCTCCATTTCATATGCCCAGAGATGAACGGTGTGGCGGTTGCCGCGAGCGAGAGCGATGGCAAGTGCGGTACCCCATGCTCCGCCACCAATAATAGCAATCCGACTCATACTTCTTTCCCGAACCGTGGCTCCGTGCGAGCCAGCAGACGCTCGATGTTAGCGGAGTGCTTGAGCACGATCACGATCGAAACGAACCACATCGCGGCAGCCAGGGTCCGCGTCATGATCGTCGTCCGATAGAGCAATATGGCTATCAGCGGAAACAGGGTGGCTGCGACGATGGAGGCGAGCGACACGTAACGAAAAGCCGCGAACAGCAAGAGGAAAATGGCCACCGCGATTCCCACTGCTTTCGGTGCGATGGCCAGAAAGACTCCGAGTCCGGTGGCCACACCCTTGCCGCCCTTGAATTTCAGCCAGACGGGAAAGACGTGACCCAAAATGGCGAAGGCAGCCGCCAGCGCGAGCGCGAGGCTGAGGTCAGGGAAGGTGATGACGTGAACAATCTGGTTGCCTTGTTGATAGCTGGCTTCAGCGGGGTGAAACACCCGCAGTAGATAACGCGCGGCAAATACGGCGGCGTATCCTTTGGCCGCATCGAGAAATAGAGTGAGGATCGCAAGCTTCTTTGCTCCGGAACGGGCGACGTTGGTCGCGCCTATATTGCCACTGCCCAAACTGCGCACGTCCTGCTTGAGAAACACGCGCACCAGCAGGTATCCGAACGGAATAGAGCCGAGCAGGTAGGCAACAGCGGCAATGATAGCGTAGTTCAGTGTCATGTCTTGTTGGCTACAACTCAGGGCTTCAGTGGGAAACTCGCGATCTTCCTATAGATCGATCCCTGCGGGTGGAGCGTGCTCTCATAAAGATGAAACTCCGTGACCATCATCATACCGAAGCTCGGTGATTGGCTTCTGGCGGTGAATGAAGAAGATTTCCGGCCTAGTCTCGCCAGCGTGATATGCGGCTGCCATGAATTCACCTCGGGTGCAAATCCTACCAGCGTACACGCGTGGTCAATGTTTGCTGCTAGACGTACCGCGGAGCCGCCAGCGTCTTTAATTCCAGCCCAGAAGATGCGCGGCCGTTTCCGGTCCGGAAAAAACCCGGTCTCCGCAACACTCAGCCGAAAAACAGGATGGCAAATCCTGTCCAGCGCAGATGTGATCTCGTCGATCTCGCAGGCCGGAGTGCGCCCGAGAAATTTAAGCGTGATGTGCAATCCTTCCGGACGTACGAATCGAATTCCCGGCGCACCTTGCTTGCTCTTCGCCATGAACGCGACGAGCTGCTCGCGGATTTCCGCCGAAACGTCAAGCGCAACAAAGAGGCGCATGGAAGCAGCGGCTATGGTTTGTCTCCTTCGCTTTCTTCCTCCGTCGCGGTGGACACTCTGTTGATATCGAGCACTGGAAGACCTGCGGCCTTGAGTTTCGCGTTCGTCTCCGCGAGATCGTTGGCGCGAATGCCATTCCAGCGCCGCATTATGGGTTCATTGCGTTCGAGAAGATCGGCAATGGCCTGCTGCTGTGGCGAAGTGGGCGCGGCGTCGCTCATATCAAGCACACTATATACCTGTGCTAACCCGCCGCTAAGCCCGCCAAGCGAATCCGTTGCGGTAGCACGACCAGACCCGCCGGGCGCACCTTCGAGAGCGGACACTGCATTATCTAAGCTGCTCAGCGATTGCGCCGCCTCGCCCTGAGCCTTCGGTTGCAGCTTCCTGATCTGCTCCCGCAGCGAGCGCACTTGGGAGAGCGCCTCGAAGTCAGCATCCATCGCGGAGGCCAGTTTCGACTGTGCCTCAAATAACTCTTGCAATCGCGCCGGCGTGGTCTTTATGCGCGGGTCCATTTTAACGGTGAGCTTCGCGGATTGCGTCTGCCCATCCGCCGTGAGCTTCACCGTGTAGTATCCCGGCAACACGAATTGTCCCAGCGGATAACGCGGCGTGTTGTGCACGATTGCAGCGATGGGATACCCGTGTCTCAGTGATTCCGGCGCAGGATAGCGCAGGTCCCAAACCAAACGATGCATGCCCGCTTCGCCGGAGAGCCCATGCGGCATACGTATCCAGTAGTAAGGAACATTGAGTTCTTTGGGCGTGGGAATACTGAGCTTGTCAGTGCTGGAAAAACGCCGCACCCGTTTGCCCTGCGCGTCGCTGATCTCGATCACCACTGGGCTGCTGGTGTTGCTTGCAAGCGAGTAGTTGAGGATCGCGCCCTCGGGCGGATTCTGCCCGGCAGGCATCTCCGGCGGCGGCGGCGTATCCGTGTAATTATCGCGGCGAATGCGATACGCCGTTTCGGGTTGGTATAACTTCGTCGTCGCCCCGCCGGATTCCATCTGCCGCAGTGGAGTGATGTCATCCAATATCCAGAATGATCGCCCATGGGTTCCCGCGATCAGGTCGTTATCATGCACCACGATATCGCGCACGCTGGTGGATGGCAGGTTCAGTTGCAGCGACTGCCAATGGTCTCCATCATCCAGCGAATACCAGACGCCGAGCTCGGTCGCGGCGTAGAGGAGTCCCTTGCGAACCGGATCTTCACGCACCGCATTAACCGGCTGATCATCGGGGATTCCGTTTGAATCCCTCTGCCAGCTCTTGCCGCCGTCATGCGTACGCAAGATAACAGCGTGCAGATCGTCGTTGCGCAGACGGTTGATTGCGGCATAGGCGGTGTTCTCGTCAAAATGGGATGCCTCAATCTGCGCTACCTTGCTCCAGGGCGCAAGGTCAGGCGGAGTGATGTTCTGCCAGCTCTTGCCTCCATCGTGGGTGATCTGGATTTGTCCATCATCAGTGCCGATCCAAATGGTATTCGCATCTTTGAACGATGGTCCAATCGAGTAGATTACCCCGCGATGCTTGCCCTTGGCGGGATCTGAATATTCGGCAAATTGGCCCAGCTTCGACGGCACGCCCGGGTCTTCGCGCGTCAGGTCGGGACTGATAATGTCCCAGCTATGCCCGCCGTCCATCGTCTTGAAAAGCACATTGGAACCAAGATAGAGCGTGTGCGGGTCAGCGTGCGC
>JBDTLH010000072.1:0-16348 GCA_039934875.1 Acidobacteriaceae bacterium
AGTCGGCGTCATCGAGGGCGATGAAATCCACTCCCGCGTGTTGCCAGTGGTAATAGGTCTTCACTTTGTGGTCGGCAGGATTGTCTTTCAGACGCTGGGCAACGATGTCGGGGCGGTTGATCCAGTCGGCGAATTGCGCGATGTAGTCGCCGCGGGTGTGGCCGCTATAGAGCTCATGGTTGCCGATAGCGAGATAGACCGGGGTATCTCCGAACGCACTGAGCTGGTTTTGAATAAAATCCGGCCAGGCGAGGGCCAGGTATTCCGTGACGGTGAGCGGCTTGCCGGAGATCTTGCGCGCCGCTTCCAAATCCTCATCGAAATCGTAGAGGGCGCGGAAATCTCCCAGATGCCAGTAGAACGCGGCATGGTCGGCGCGCACTCCATTGGCGATCGCGGGCATGATGACGTCTCCGCAGTTGCGCGAATCGCCGGAGACGGCGAAGCTCCAGCTAGCATTCTGGTTCTGACAAAATGCGCAGGCAGCGGTCAGTATAAGGAACAAGAATACGTAAACACGTGTTCGTCTCATGCGCGGGTAGTTTACTGTATGCGGGCTGAGAGAAATGGATAAACGGCGAATAGATAGCGAAGCTTATGTAAATTGCATCCCTAACCTGCCCCAGGAATGCGGCAGTCAGCTAAGATATCGCATCGAACTGCTGGCTGATAGCTTCTGGCTGCTGGCGACTGGCAAAAGATTTTTTCCAAAGTCAATCGCCGGCAGCTAGTCGCCAGCAGCTACAAGGAGAATCAAATGGCTTCTTCCGTATGGACCGGATATCTCACCTTCGGGCTTATCTCGATGCCCGTTCGACTGTTCTCGGGGGCGCGCGGCGAACGCATTGGCTTTCACTTGCTGCACCGCAAGGACCACGTGCGGGTGAAGCAACAATATATATGCCCCGAGGATGGCGAGGTGATGGACCGCGCCAACGACATCGTGAAGGGATATGAGTTCAAGAAGGGCGAGTACGTCATCATCGATCCCGCCGAGATCAAGGCCATCGAGCCCAAGACGGCGAAGGCCATGGAGATACTGGAGTTCGTGAAGCAGGATGAGATTGATCCGGTGTACTTCGAATCTTCTTATTACCTGATGCCGGAGGAGGCGGGACGCCGCCCCTACGCGCTGCTTACCAAGGCCATGCAGGACGCGCAGTACGTCGGGGTCGCAAAGCTGACCATGCACAACCGCGAGTACACCTGCTTCCTGCGCCCCACGGAAGAGGGCGGCATCGTGCTGCACACCATGTATTACCAGGACGAGGTGCGGGAGGTCGAAGGCTTCAACGATATCGTCAAGAACATCGAAGTGAAGCCGGCTGAGGTCAAGGTCGCGCACCAGTTGATCGAGGCGCTGGCCGCCGAGTGGGAGCCGGAGAAATATCACGACACCTTCGAAGAGAATGTAAAAAAGCTGATTGAGGCGCGCATCGAAGGCAAGAACGTTATCCCCATTGACAAGCCGAAGAAACCGGCCCCAGTGGGCGATCTTATGGCGGCGCTCAAAGAGAGCCTGGCGAACATGGAAGGCAAGAAGAAGGCCCCGCAGCGGGTAGAGGCAGCGCAGGCAGCGAATGAAATTCATGTGACCCCCGCGAAGCCGAAGTCGAGCAAGAAGAAGTCCGCGTAGAAGCAACCACAAAGGGCACGAAGGTTTCACGAAGGAAGAAAAGTAAGTGTGACCTTATGTCGCTCTCTGGAATTTTGCGGCTGCACTTTGGGCTGGCGGCAGCAGTGTGAGTTAAAACTGCGCATCTAATCTTGTAATGTTTTGTATTCCTCGGTGTCCTTTGTGATCTCTGTGGTTGCTTTTGGGTGCGGTGTCCGCTGCTACAATAGACCCTTGTTCCCCACAAATAATTTTGGATTCGCAATGAAGCGCTCTAGCCTGCGCCGCTCCGCGTGGCCAGTCGCCGCTAGCCTCTGTTTTGCCGCGCTGCTGGGTTGCGGAGACCAATACCGTCCGGTTGCCATTCCCATTCCGCAGTCGGGCGGCCCACAACCGGCCACCGCCGCATTCGGGCTGGTGCTCTCCAACACTGGCCCCAGCGTGCAGGGCATCGTGACTACCATCAACCTGCCGGGCGACACCAACCAGGGACAATTTGCGGTCGGCGTCGATGCCAGTTATGTCATGACGCCCGACGGCACGCGCGCGCTGGCCACCAGCCGGGGCGAAGACTCGCTTAACGTGTACTCCCCGATCAGCGTGCCCTTGGGAGCGCTCGGTATCACGGCGTTGCTGCAACCGAATTCATCCCCGGTGTATGTAGTGAGCGACGGCGCGACCGCATGGACCGCCAACCCGGGGCGCAATGGAAAGACGCCCACGGTGGGTGTTGTGAGTCTATCGAAGCTGATTGAAACTGCCGAAGTGCCAGTGGGAAATAACCCGGTCGTGCTGTCGTTGAATCAGGCTTACTCCCAAGTGGATTGCGTGAATCAAGCCGACAATACCGTTACCATAATTTCGACCAAAGATAATTCCGTTTTGGTAACGCTGCCGGTCGGCGTTAATCCTGTAACAGCGGTGACCGGCTCCAATACAGGCTTCACCTTTGTGGTGAATCAGACGGATGGCACCGTATCGCAGATTGATCCTAATAGTCTGACCGTTGCGAAGACGCTCACCGTAGGGACATCTCCCAGCGCCGCGACCTATAGCCCGGCGCTGCGCAAGCTGTTTGTCGCCGATACCGGCTCGAATACGGTGAGCATCCTAGACGTGGATCCGGCGTCCATTACCTATCAGACGGTAACTACTGTGCCGGTTGGGACACGTCCGGTCGCGCTTACCGCCCTCGCGGATGGCTCACGTATCTTCGTGGCAAACGCCGGGTCAAACGACGTCACTGTGATCGACGGTATGGCAAACCGGGTATTGCTTGCGTCGATTCCGGTGGGCAACAATCCCATCTCAATTGCATCCTCTGCCAACGGATCGAAAGTAATCGTGGTCAATCAGAACGATAACTCCGTCAGCTTGATTGAGACCACGCACTATGCGGTGACCGGTACGGTGCTGGTTCCCGCGACGCCGATCATGGTCACGGCGAATCCGTAGGCTAGTGGCTGCTGGCGTCTAGCTTCTGGCTTCTGGCTTTCCGCTGAGAGAGATGCTGATTGCTTTGAGCCAGCAGCCAGTGGCGAGCAGCCAGCAGCTAATCCATGGTGGCAGAGTTCCCACGCTTCCTTTATAACGGTAGGTCACCGCATTTCTCTCTACCGAGGAGTCTCACCGTTGCGCTACAAACTGCATTTGCCCACTCTTGTTCTCGTGCTTCCGCTGCTGGTGAGCGTACATGCCCAGAATTTGCCGCAATCCCCGCAGGTGGTAACCACTCCTTCGAGTCAGCCTGCACAGCCGCAGGCGACCAAGCCGGGAACGACGACCGCGCCACTCCAGCAACCGCAAAAGCGAACAAAAAAGCCACGCGGCAAAGGAGACGTGGATCTCCCTACGGCAGTGAGCCCAACCACTGCGCCGGAGTCAACAGCCGGTAGCGAGAAGCCGGAAGCCGCTCCCATGTCTTCGGGCACATTTGCCGGAATGAAATTTCGCAACATCGGCCCAGCTTTCGTCTCCGGACGCGTACAGGCGTTCGCCGTCGATCCCACCAATCGCGCTCATTATTACGTCGCCGTCGCCTCCGGAGGCGTATGGAAGACGATGAATGGCGGGGTCACCTACACGCCCATCTTTGAAGGGGAAGGCTCCTATTCGATCGGCGATGTGAAAGCCGACCCCAATGATTTCAACGTGGTGTGGGTAGGCAGCGGCGAAGGCAATTCGCAACGCTCCGTCTCTTACGGTGACGGAGTCTATCGCTCCGATGACGGCGGCAAGAGCTGGAAGAATGTCGGCCTCAAACACTCCGAGCACATCGGACGCATGGCTATCGACCCCCGCGACAGCAACACCGTCTTCGTTGCCGCGCAAGGCCCGCTTTGGTCGCCCGGCGGAGACCGCGGCCTCTACCGCACTAGAGACGCGGGCAAGAGTTGGCAGCGCGTCCTCTACATCAGCGAGAACACCGGCGTGGGCGAGGTGCAGATCGACCCAGCAAACCCTGACGTCATGTATGCCGCGAGTTACCAGCGCCGTCGCCATGTGTGGACGATGATTGACGGCGGCCCCGAATCCGCGATCTACAAATCTACCGATGGCGGCGATACCTGGCGCAAGCTCACCTCCGGACTTCCTACGGTGGACCTGGGGCGCATCGCTATCGCCGTCTCTCCCGCAGACCCCAACGTGGTCTATGCCACCGTCGAGGCGGCGCTGGGCAAGGGCGGCGTCTTTCGCTCCAGCGACAAAGGAGCGACCTGGGAGCGCCGCAACCCTTACGACGACACTGCGTTTTATTACTCGCAGGTCACCGCCGATCCGAAATATGTGGACCGCATCTACCTGATGAATATCTGGATGAAGGTCTCGGACGATGGCGGCAAGACCTTCCAAAAGTTAGGCGAGAAGAGCAAGCACAGCGACAACCACGTGCTGTGGATCGATGCCAACGACAACAACTATTACCTGAACGGCTGCGATGGCGGCGTGTATGAGAGCTTCGACCGCGGCACCAACTGGCGCTGGGCGAACAACCTTCCGGTAGCGCAGTTCTATGACGTGGCGGTGGATAACGCGCTGCCCTTCTACTACGTTTACGGCGGCACCCAGGACAACAACTCCGTGGGCGGGCCTTCGCGCACCCGCACCAACTCCGGCATTGAGAACGCCGACTGGTTCATCACCCAGGGCGGAGACGGCTTTCATTCCGTCACCGATCCCGAGGACGCGAACACCGTCTATGCGGAATATCAATTCGGCAATATGACCCGCTATGACCGGCGCAACGGAAACGCAACCGGAATCCAGCCGCAGGAGACCAAAGACGGGCCACCGCTGCGCTGGAACTGGGATTCGCCGCTGGTGGTTTCACCTCACCAGCACACCCGACTTTACTTCGGCGCGCAGATGCTCTTTGAATCCGATGATCGCGGCGATACCTGGCGCGCTATCTCTCCTGACCTTACGCGGCAGATTGATCGCGACAAGCTGCCGGTAATGGGCAAGATATGGGGCCCTGATGCAGTCGCAAAAAACAATTCCACCTCGTTCTATGGGAACATCGTCGCGCTCAATGAATCTCCCAAACAGGCAGGGCGGCTCTTCGTTGGCACCGACGACGGCTTGATCCAGACCACCGATGACGACGGCAAAAGTTGGCGCAAATCGGCGAAGTTCCCTGGCGTTCCGGAGATGACCTATGTCAGCCGCCTGCTCGCCTCGCAGTTCGATCCTAACGTCGTCTATGCCGCCTTCGACAACCATAAGAACGGAGACTTCAAGCCCTATCTCTTGAAGAGCGCCGACAAGGGCGCGACCTGGACGCCCATCATGTCGAACCTGCCGGAGAACGGCTCCGTGCTCGCCATCGCCGAAGACTATAACGATCCCAACCTGCTCTTTGTTGGGACCGAATACGGCGTTTTCTTCTCGAATGACGGTGGAAAAAAGTGGGTGCAATTGAAGGGCGACCTGCCCACGATTGCAGTGCGCGACATTGCCATTCAACGGCGGGAAAATGATCTCGTGCTCGCTACCTTCGGGCGTGGCTTCTACATCCTCGACGATTATCAGGCGCTGCGTTCGCTCACTCCAGCATTCGGGCAAAGGGCGGCGCTCTTTCCCCTGCGCGATACAAGATTGTTCATCGAATCCAATAAAAACGGCGGCGGCAAGAAGGCCCACTTCGGCGAATCTTTCTATCGGGCCGACAATCCGCCCTTTGGCGCGACCTTCACCTTCTACTTGAAAGACAAGCTGAAGACGCTCACGGAAATTCGCCACGAGAAGGAAAAAGCGGCGGAGAAGGGAAGCGGCCCCTACGCCAACGCGCCTTATCCTTCCAATGGCGAGCTGCGCGCCGAAGCCGATGAGCAAGCGCCCGCGCTGTGGCTGACCATCGCCGATGCGCAAGGCAATGTGGTACGCCGCATCTCCGCCCCGAATGCCGCAGGCATCAGCCGCGCCACCTGGGACCTGCGCATGCCCAGCACGCGCGTGCGCGAAGCTGGAAATCAAAATGAAAATGAAGAGGATGATTTTGATCGCGATTCCGGACGTCTGGTCGCTCCCGGCGCCTACCAGGTCACGCTTGCGCAACGCTATCGCGGCGTATGGACCGATTTGGCTCGCCCGGTGAAATTCAACGTCGCACTATTGGACGATGGCACGGGCGCGACCACAGCCAGGATGTCGTCCGCAGACTTCGCGGCCCTTGCCGATTTCCAGCAGAAGCTCATGGCACTTGATCGCGCAGTGAACGGAGCATTGCAGCACGCCAGCGCCAGCGAGAAGGAGATGAAATCGCTCGAAACCGCGCTGCGCCAGACCCCGGCGGACACCACCGCCCTCCTGACCCGCTTGCAGGCCTTACAAGCGCGCCATCGCAATGTCATGATCCAGCTCAAAGGCGACCATGCCCTGCGCGCCCGTCAGGACCTCACCCCGCAGTCCATCGACGACCGCCTGGGGCAGATCGAGGCGGAGGAATATTTCTCCACCTCCAAACCAACGGCGACGCATATCGCCTCCTATGACATTGCCGGCACCGAATTAAAAACCGTGCTGAATAATATGCGCGGCATCGAATCCGATCTGAAGGCGCTCGAATCGGATGCCCAGAGAGCCGGCGCGCCCTACACTCCGGGCCAGGCGGTGCCTGACTATCATTAGTTTCCGAACCCGGTCTTCTATTTCTTCGTCCACTGATCGCACCACTCATCCACCGTTTTGTACCAGAGCTGGCTATTCTGCGGTTTAAGCACCCAGTGGCCTTCATCCGGAAAGTACAGCATCTTCGAGGGAACTTTGAGCCGTTGTAGCGTAGTAAAGAGTTGAAAGCCCTCGCTCACGTCGAGGCGGTAGTCTAACTGCGAGTGGACGACCAGGGTCGGCGTCTTGATGTTGGCGGCGTGCAGCGCGGGAGACCACTTGCGGTAGAGCGCGCGGTTGGTCCAGGGCTCGCCCTTGAACTCCCACTCGTTGAACCACAGCTCTTCGGTGTCTCCGTAAGCCGATTCGGGATTGAACATGCCGTCGTGGGTCACCGCGCAGCGGAAGCGGTGGGTCTGGGTGATGATCCAATCCACCATGTAGCCGCCGTAGCTCGCGCCCAGCACGCACTCACGGTCCTTCGCGATATAGGGATAATGCCGCTCGGCGTAATCGAGGCCGCGCATCAGGTCCACATAGGCGCGTCCGCCCCAGTCGCCGTTCACGTCGTCGATAAACTTCTGTCCATAGCCCACAGAGCCGCGTGGGTTGACCATGATGACCACGTATCCGCTGGCGGCAAAGAGCTGCGGGTTCCAGCGGAACGACCAGGAGTCTCCCCAAGCGCCCTCAGGACCGCCGTGGATGAGAAACTTGACCGGATATTGTTTGCCCGCGTCGAAGTCCGGCGGCTTGATGAGGAAGCCTTGCACCCTCGCCTTTTGCGCTCCAACGAACCAGAATTGTTCGAGCGGAGCGGTATAAAACCGCGCCAGCACTTTATCGTTGGCATGGGAGAGGTTGATGCCATCCTTCGCGAGCTTGCCGTCGGGAGTGATCTCGGCTTTGTAGATTTCCGTGGGGAACTGCGCCGACATGCGGCTGAAGACCAGCGTCTTTCCGTCGCCCGAGACTTGTGGCTCGTCATTGTCTTTGCGCATTAGTTCCGTGATCTTGCCGCTGGGGACCTCCATCGCATAGAGCGGCGCTTCGCCTTTGTCGTCGCTGGTGAAGTAGATGCGTTTGGAATCCGGCGACCAGACAAAGGCATTCACCCAGCGGTCGATTCCTTTGGTCAGCTCGGTGATCGCGCTTGACCGGCGATCATAGAGCACGAGGCGGAAGCGGTCGCTCTCGTATCCGGCGCGCTCTTGCGAACGCCACGCGATGTAGCGGCCATCGGGCGAGTAGAGCGGATTGCCATCGCTGCCTTTGGCGACGCTGATCTTCTTAGGCGGAGCGCTGCCGTCAGCCGGTTCGATGAAGATCTCGTTGTTGGTGCTGGTGGCCGCGACTTCATCGATGTTGCTGGTGTAGGCGATCTCTTTGCCGTCGGGCGAGAGGGCGTAGAAGTCCTGTCCGCCCAGGCTGAATGGCGGGACATCGTGGTCGCCCGGGGTGAGGTCCCTGGTTGCGCCGCTGGCGAGGTCCACGCTGAAGAGGTGGCTGCGCTTCGCGCCGGTGAAGGCGTTCCAGTGGCGATAAAGAAGGTGAGTGAATATTCGTGCCTTGACTTTGTCGCGGGCGCTCTGTTGGTCACGGGATTTGTTGCAGACATCGTCTCCGTTAAGGCAATCGGGATAGACCTCTGAGGTGAAGAGGATGTGCCTGCCATCGGGGAACCAGAGCGCGCCATCCGCGCCGGTGGAGAGGGACGTGGCGGGCTTGGGATCTCCGGTCAGTTCTCCCACATCGGGATTAAAGGGCTGCACGTTGATCTGATCGCCGGAGACAAAGAGGATGGACTTGCCATCGGGAGAGAAGCGCCCGCGCTCAGCCACCGCGGCGGAGAGCGGCTTCGCGTTGCCGCCCGCAAGGGGAACAATCCATAGATGGGACTGGCGCGTGTTTTGCGCGAGGCTGACATCCACGGCGGAGTAGAGCACCCACTGGTTGTCCCGGCCAGGGGAGATGACGGGATCACCGAGGCGGCGCAACGACATCATGTCCGCGAAGGTCATGGGACGCGGGGCGGCGGATTGCACCTGGGCAAAGGCGTTGGCGAAGAAGAGGATTCCGGCCATGTAACGAATGAAGGGAATCTGCATGGGAGATTTATGGTACCTGAGTTGCCGCGGTAGAGAATAGAAGTAAGACTGCGGAGGAAAGGAAAACGGGATGAGATATCGGATAGTGCCTGACTTCGAGAACGAAGCACAGGAGGCACGATGGTGGGACACTCATCAGGCGGAGACAGCGAAGGAGCTTGAGCGCGCGGCGGCGGAAGGCCGTCTGAAGTGCGGTAGCACCGCGCGAAAAGAGACACATCTCCCACTAACAAAGCTGACAAAGCCGAACAAGCCGCAAGAGCCATAACCGCGGGTGCTAACACCCAAGATCAGGAGGACTTAACCCCCGACTAAAAGTCGGGGGTCTGCCCGAAGAACCTCTGTTTTTCCGATGTCGACGCGAAAAAAATCCGGAAGGAGCTCGGACCTTGTGCTCCTTCCGGCTGGGGCTACATCGTTGCGATGAGTCTCCGGCTGAGTATTCCTTGGCGGGTTGCTCTCCAGCAGAGCCCGCCTCCGCTTCCTCAGCCGCCCTCATCCTGCCACCATCAACTTCGTTCGTCGAGCAAAACTCAGCGAACGGCAACCGGGGACTTAGCAACTTGCCTCACCCCAGGGGTTCACCCCAGCTTCTCCGGTGAGCAACGGGAATCTGGGGAGTTATTACGGAGATTTTCTTCTTGAGGCGGCAAACCGCTGGCCCGGGCCGCTCGCGGGATATGCCAAGCAGTGGATTGCCAATCTAAAGCCCAGCGTGGAGCGCTTCTGGCAGGCGACGGACAACTCCGGGGCGGTGAAGCCGACGCCCTTCACTTCATTGGCGTTGGATTTCTATGCCCCCGGCCCGGAGATGGCGTGGAGCCGCTCGGCGTGGGGCGGGACGATGCTGGCGACCAAGTTCAGCGGTACGCAACATGCCCACGGGCATCGCGATGCGGGATCATTCCAGATCTGGGCGAACGGGCGGTTCGGGAGCAGGGAGACGGTGGGTTATGCCAATCTTTGACAAGACCGGCACCTGCTATCTGTTAAGGTGGTCAGGGCCGTTTGTGCTCCGCTGAACAGTTCGCGAAAGAGTCGTATTGAAGTACCTCAGCGCTTCCCCCCGACTGAAGCCGGGGTCTCCCAAAGCCGGTGTTTCCCCCAACTGTAAGGCAAAGGAATTCCATGCTGAAGAGGTTGATCCCTTTACTCGTTCTTAGTGTCGCCGTCTGCCATGCGCAGGACGTACCCGCAAACACTCCGACTGAAATCAGTTCTGCGCTCACCAAGATGGACAGTTATGTTCACAGCATCATGGCGAAGACCAAGGTTCCGGGCGTTGCGGTCGCCGTCGTCTATCAAGACAAAGTTATTTTCTTGAAGGGCTACGGAGTCCGCAAGGTGGGCGAAGCGGCTACCGTCGATCCCGATACTGTCTTTGAGCTGGCTTCGTTATCGAAGCCCGTCGCCTCGACTGTGATGGCGTCGTTGGTAGGCGCGGGAAAGATCGGCTGGGACGATCGCATCGCCGAGCTTGACCCCGGTTTCGCACTCTCCAACGCTGCCGTCACGAAGCAGGTAACGATCCGGGATATGTTCTCTCATCGCAGTGGCCTCGCGACCTCATCGGGCGATATCCTCGAAGATCTGGGATACTCGCGGCCTGAGATATTGTGGCGTCTTCGCTATTTGCCGCTGCAAGGTGAGTTTCGCAAGGTCTATAACTACAGCAACTTCGGATTGACGGAGGGGGCGATTGCCGCCAGCAAGAAAGTCGGCGAGAGCTGGGAGAAGATATCCCGGGAGCGGCTCTATTCGCGGCTGGGGATGAACTCTACCAGCTCACGCTACTCCGATTATGAGAACAGCCCGAACAAGGCGGCGCTGCATGTGTTCGAGCATGGTGAACCGGTCAATCGATTCGTGCGTGATGCGGATGCGGAATCGCCTGCTGGCGGCGTAAGCTCAAGCGTTCGCGATCTGGCGCAATGGATGCGCCTGCAATTGAACGACGGCAAGTGGAACGGCCAGCAGATCGTGGGCGCGACGGCGCTGGCGGAGACACATAAACCGCAGATGTGCAATGCGCATCCGGGCAAAGTTATCGGGCCAACCTGCGATGCAAATAAATATTATGGATTGGGTTGGAATGCCGGCAACATTGAGGGGAAGCCGATGTGGAACCATAGCGGCGCATTTCTGCTGGGCGCCGCCACCACGGTTTATCTGCTTCCCGGCGAGAAGCTGGGCATCGTGGTGCTGACGAATGCGCAGCCGGTGGGCGCTCCGGAGGCGATTGCCCTGAGCTTTCTCGATTATGTGCATTACGGAAAGGAGAAGATGGACTATCTTGCAGTGCTGGCGAAAGTCTTTCAGCAGATGACGGACGAAAGCACAGCGGGGGACTACTCAGCCAAGACCCCGCCGGAGCCTGCAGCACCGGCCAAACCACTGAGCGCCTACGCGGGCAGGTATTCCAATGCCTTCTACGGAGATCTCGATATTGAGGTAGAACGCGGCCAACTGGTGCTGCGCCTGCCGCCGCGCGGCGCATACTACGAACTTACTCATTGGGACGGCGACACCTTCACCTATCACTTGAAAACTGAAAACAGCGGAAGCAGGCAGGGGCTGAAATTCACCGACCGCAACCATGTGCTGGTCGAGAACCTTGCGGTGATCGACAGCGGAGTCTTCACCCGGGTAGCGAACCAGTGAGGACGGTTGGCTACTCAGGAATGTCCCAGGACTCGGTGGGGTTGATATGGTTCTTCGAGGTGCTTCATCTCATCATCGCTTAAGTTGACGCTCAATGCCGCGACCGCCTCGTCTAGGTGATGCATCTTGCTTGCGCCGATGATGGGTGCGGTGATGCCGGGCTTGTGCAACATCCATGCCAGGGCGAGCTGTGCGTTGGAGACGCCGCGCTGCTTGGCGATTTCGGTCACGCGGTGGACCACGGCGAAGTCGGAATCCTGGTAATAGAGACCGTGTGAATATTCATCGGTCTTGGCGCGAATGCTCTCGCCATAGCCTTCTTTCTTGTGGCCGCCGGTTAGAAAGCCGCGGGCCAGCGGGCTCCAGGGGACCACTCCGACGCCCTCTTCGCGGCAGTAGGGAAGCATCTCACGCTCTTCTTCGCGATAGACCAGGTTGTAGTGCGGCTGCATCGATACAAAGCGGGTGAGTCCGAGGCGGTCCGCTGTCGCCTGCATCTTGGCAAATTGCCAGGCATACATCGAGGATGCACCGATGTAGAGCGCCTTGCCCGACTGCACGACATCGTGGAGGGCCTGCATGGTCTCTTCGACATTTGTTTCATAATCGAAGCGATGGATCTGATAGAGATCGACGTAGTCGGTGCCCAGACGCTTGAGGCTCGAATCAATCGCATGATGGATGTGCTTGCGGGAGAGGCCACGATCATTGGGTCCTGTGCCCATAGGGTTGAAGACCTTGGTGGCAATCACCGTCTGCTCGCGCGCGGGAGCAAAATCGCGCAGCGCGCGGCCCAGTATCTCTTCGCTCACACCTTGCGAATACATGTCGGCGGTGTCGAAGAAGTTGATGCCCAGTTCAAGGGCGTGCTGGATGAAGGGGCGTCCCTCGGCTTCTTCGAGCACCCACTCGCGCCATTTCTTTGAACCGTAAGTCATGGTTCCGAGGCAGAGGCGAGAGACTTTAACGCCGGTAGAGCCGAGGCGAACATAATCCATAGGCGTTGGATGCGAATTGCCAGTGACGGATTCGGGGAGTGGCCCAGCCGCGCAATCAAGGCGCTCCGCTCTAGGCGATCGTGGTTTCCGGCAGGCATTCGCGGATCTCGGCTTCCGTCAAGGTGTGGTTGGAACCTTTTGCTTTGGTGAAGATCCGCTCCACGCAATCGTCGCTGAGAGTGCAACCATGCCGCTCCAGCCAGAAGATGACATTCGACTTGCCCGACATGGGGCCGATGTCAATCAGTTGTTCGAGGCCAAATTCCTGTGCGGGAACGCCGGAATAGACGCTGTTCGCGAGCTCCAGATCGCCCTTTTTGAACGCCTTGATGACCGCCGCGGCATGGACCCCGGTCGCGGTGCGGAAGGCGTCCTCTCCCACTACGGGATAATTCGCCGGAATGGGAACGCCGGTGCTGCGAGAGATGGTTTCGCAATAATCCTTGAGCTTGGTAAGGTCCTGGCGCGCCCAGGGTTCGACGCCCATTAGCTTTAAGTTAACCAGCATCAGGTCCATTTGCGTATTGCCGACGCGCTCGCCGATGCCGATGCCGCAGCCGTGCACACAATCCGCTCCGGCCTGAAGCGCAGCCAGCGAATTGGCGAGGGCGAGACCGCGGTCGCAATGCCCGTGCCAGTCCACGCGAATGTCTTCGCCGCTGGGCTTAACTATCTCATCGAGCACGAAACGAACCAGCGCCTTCACCCCCGCCGGAGTGACGTGCCCCACCGTGTCGCAAATGACAATCGCGCGCGCGCCGTTTTCGATGGCGCAGGTGTAGAGCCGCTTCAGCATCTCAGGGTCGCAGCGGGTCGTATCCTCGGTGACGTACATCACTTCGAGGCCGAGCGAGCGGGCGTATTGGACGGCCTTCTCGGTGGTGGTGAGCAGAAAGTCGTCGGTCCAATTCTCGGCGTAGCGCCGGATGGGGCTTGATCCCAGGAAGGTAGCCGCTTCAATTCCGATGCCCGCCCGTTGCGAGATCTCAGCGATCGGACGAATGTCGTTTTCATGGGTGCGCGCGGCACAGTTGGGACGGATATTCAATTTTGCGGTGACGATTTCACGCGCCAGCCGTTCGACATCGGCGACCGCGCGCGGGCCTGCTCCGGGCAATCCGATATTGGCGAAGTTGATGCCCAGCGCCTCCATGAGATGAAGGGTCTCGAGCTTTTCTTCAATCGCGGGGTCGCGCACTGAAGGCGACTGCAACCCGTCGCGCAGTGATTCGTCAGTCAGCAGGACACGCCCGGCACCGGGGGTGAACTCCGCGCCGGGTACGGCGTTCCAGTCGTAGATCAGGTTTGAATGTTTGAGCGCCATGAAACTTCCACCTCGAAATGTTACGTCAGCTTGATCCAGGTCGCCCTGGCTATGGCGCAAGCCACTCCCCGCCCGTTGAAGAGGGCGGCGGCGGCATGGCATTTACGACCTTCATTGCCCAGCGACCAGCTCATCAGCACACACTCTTCGCCCTGATGTAAATCAGCTAACAATTTGACCGCCAATCTTCCGGTGACGAGTTTGCCTTCATAGGGAAAGCCTGCCGCGAAACCGGTGGGGCAGTCCATCGCGGCCCAGATGAACTCGGGGCGCACCGTGCCGTTCTCGTCGTCATCCGCGAACTCGCGCGCCGGGACCCACGATGCGGCGTAGAGATTTGTGAACCCATCCTGTGCCTCTACCGGCCCGGGAAATACTCGCAGCCCGTCGTGCTCCGCGCGCTCCGGCCCGCAGACAAAGCACGTGGGAAACGGATGATCCTGATAGGCGGGTGAGGCTTTGACTGCGGCCTGGGCCTCCGGAAACGTCACGACTCGCGGCAGAGCAAAGCTATAGTCTACCGCCGCCGCTTCGATCACCGCCGCTGTTCCATCCAGCAGTTTCGCTCTATGGTCGCTGATCTCCACTTGCAGCGCGCGTTCCAGCGGAATCGGTTTGCGGATCGTACATTCCACCGCGGCAGCATCCGAGAGAAATTGCGCCAGCAGCCCACAGGTGTATCCGCCATTGCCGGTGGTCGGCGGGCCGCAGAAACGTTTCGCAACCGCAATAGGTCGAGGGGGGGCGATCTTCGCTTCTAATTGGGAGTGCATCATTTCCAGAATATCAGGTGGGTGGCGGGAGTTTAGAGTTCACGTGAACTGTGAACTGTGAACTGTAAACCGTAAACGTCAAACTGTCTCCGAGTATTTCACCGACACCAGCGCGAGCCCCTGCGGCGGCGCGGTGGGGCCTGCCAGAGAGCGGTCTCTGGCGGATAGGATTTCAATGAGGCGCGCGCGACTAATCGTTCCTTTGCCCACGAGTATGAACGAACCCACCAGGTTGCGGACCATGTGATGGAGGAATCCCGCGCCGCTGATTTCGTAGATGAGCTCATCGCCTTCGCGCCTCCATGCCGAGGAAAACACAGTGCGCACTCGCGACCTCTCGTGGCTTCCTTTCTCCGGATCGGCGGCGGCGAAGCTGGTGAAATCGTGCTCGCCGATAATTGCGGAAGCCGCCGCGGCCATAGCCGCTTCATCCAGCGGATAGGGATAGTGCCAAACATATCGCGCGAGAAACGGCGAGGTGATCTGCGCGCGCGAGATGCGATAGCGATAAGTCTTTGCGGCCGCCGACTTGCGCGCGTGAAAATCCGCCGCAGCTTCTTCTACATGCATAATTCGAATCGTCGCAGGCAGGGTATTGTTCAGCGCAAAGCGGAAGTTGTCCAGCGGAACAGGAGCGGCGATGGCGAAGCTCGCGACCTGCGCCAGCGCATGAACGCCGGCGTCAGTGCGGCCGGAGCCCTGGGGCAGCACACGCTCGCCGCAGACCCGCTCGACGGCGGCGGCGATTTCACCTTGTATCGACGCACGTCCCGGTTGGATCTGCCAGCCGCAAGACTCGGTCCCGTCATAAGAGATAGTTATTTTCAAGTTACGCATGTAAGTGCATTTCGCGCGAAGGCGGCTGCTGACATTTATACTGCTTCATTCCACGAGGTTGCTGAACTCTTGAGCGGGGGGAACTTTCTTCCGCATGAGACCGTATCAATCAATCTACGGAAGACCAGCTTGCGTTGGTTGACGAACTGTTCGCCCCGCCGTCTTAGGTGGATTGAATCATATGCCGGAGAAGCAAAATGCTTGAGAACCGCACGCCACATTGCATCGGGACCGGAATCGGGATCGTGATTGTGGCTGGACTATTGTTGGCACCCACCATCGCCGCGGCCCAACAGCAGGCGTCACAACCAGCGACGCAAATCGCCACCCCGCAAGAAGTGCAAACCACCACGACAAACCAGTTGCCCAATGCTCCCATTTCAGCTCCGCTGAAACCGTTTGAGATGCCGGATTTCAGCCATCGTCCGAGCCAATTCCCGGATGTCTTGGTGCCCTACGAGGCGACCAAGGTGCCGAATCCGACGTTTGATAACTCTCCGCTGATAGAACAGCTCATAAAGAGCGGCACGCTTCATCTTTCTCTCTCCGATGCGATTGCGCTGGCGCTCGAGAACAATCTCGATATCGCAATTGCGCGCTACAACTATCCGATCGCCGACACGGATATTCTTCGCGCCAAGAGTGGCGCGAACCAACTGTTGGGCGTCAACACCGGACTGGTGCAGGGAACGCCCGGCGGAGGCGGTACCGGCAGCCTCGGCTCCGCGGGCAGCGGCGCGGGCGGTACTACGGGTGGAGCAGGCGGCGTCGGGTCCGGCACCGCCGGACTGGTGCAATCCACCATCGGCGCGGGGCCGCTGGTGCCGCAGTTTGATCCGTTCGTGACCGGGACGTTTCAGTATGACGATGCGACCAATCCGCGCACCAGCCAGTTTTCTCCCACGACGGTAACCCATACCACC
>JBDTLH010000073.1:0-11120 GCA_039934875.1 Acidobacteriaceae bacterium
TCTGCGCATAGTCCCACAAAGAGCGATCCTGGTCCGGCAGCAAAACCGCCTCACCGTTGTTTCCCCGGCGAGCCGTAGTGCGCGACGCATTCAGTTCCATCAGAGCCAGAAGTGCGTGCAGTTCAGATTCGCCGGGAAGAAGTTGCACCAGCATGCGCCCGAGCCGTAGTGCTTCATCGCAGAGTGCGGCCCGCATCCACTCCTCTCCTGAAGTAGCGGTATATCCCTCATTGAAGATCAGGTAGATCACCGAAAGTACGGACTGGACCCTGCTGCGCAACTGGTCCCCGCGCGGCGTCTCAAAGGGAACATGGGCTTGCGAGAGAGTTTTCTTGGCGCGAAAGATGCGCTGTCCCAGGGTCTTCTCAGGCAGAAGGAAGGCGCGGGCGATCTCCTCGGTGGTGAGGCCGCAAATCAGACGCAACGTAAGCGCGACGCGTCCTTCCACCGCAAGCACCGGATGGCACGCGGTAAAGATAAGCCGCAGGACGTCATCGTCGATCACCTGATCCAGTGCCTGGTCCATAGCCTCTCCGAGCCGCCGCTGTTGCCATTCAAGCTCCCGGGCAATTTCTTCGTGCTTTTGTACAAGCATCTGTCCACGGCGCAGAGTATCGAGCGCACGCCGCTTCGCCGCCGTCATCAGCCACGCAGCGGGATTTTCGGGAATACCCTCCTCGGGCCACACCTCGAGGGCACTCACGAGAGCGTCCTGGGCCAGCTCCTCCGCAATGCCGATATCGCGGGTGACGCGAGCAATCGCGGCGATGAGGCGTGTGGATTCAATCTTCCACACCGCCTCAATCGTCTTGTGGATGTCGGTCATGCTTGCCTGATTACATCCTAATAGTCGCGATGCACGGCAGCTCTATGGATGTACATGAGGCGATGCGGGATGATCTTCCGCTCCGTCTGACCAATGTTGCACAGGAATCGCGAACTGAGTCAGTTGCTCCTGAGGGTCCTGCACAGCAAGGACGGGAGAGCCTGGCAGATTTGCTCCCCAGATTGCAGGGTCAATCTGCGAATAGAAGAACATGAGGTGGGAGGGCCAGTGGGGCACGCTATCGCCGCCGTATCCCTGCTTTGACGTCATGTAGCACATCGCTCCGGGCTCCATCGGCGGCAGCTCTTTGCTGGCGACGGCGGCGGCCATGGCGTCGTTCACCTGCGCTAGCGTGCGTCCGGCCAGAGCCAGCTCGGTGATTTTGGTGATGCGTAGAAGGTAGGTGCGCGCAGCTGGCGCATTCACGCACATAGGGACCCGCACTTTCGGATTCCAAAATTCAGCATCGGTTGTCGAAGTCCACGAACGCCCCACGATGCACACGAAGCCGTTTTTTCCTTTGACCGCGGTCTCGAAACCATGGCGCCCAAGAACTAGGACTTCTGCCTCGCGTGCAATGGACTCGGGCGCCGCACTTCGCGCCAAAGCTATTTCCGCGCCCCGGTCCGGCATCAGGTATTGATCCTCCGGGGCCATCTTTGTATACGTTGTGGCGGCATCCTGCGACCACGCTTTATGCGCTGTACCAAGCACCAGAAGCAGTGCAAGGCTTTTGATTATGATTGCGTTGCTCTTCTTTTTCAGCATTGTTTTTCTCCTGAGATTGGGACTTTTTGGGCAAGGCTTTCCTTTAGTGCGTCGTGGCCTGTTGCCGCCGCCGCCGCTTACCTTGCTCTGTTTGTTTAAGTTTGTTGCGCCGTTCCGTTCCCTAGTCGGGCGGCATTTCGAGGAACGCTCGCACCTCGACCGGCGCCCGGCAGGCGATGGTGGCCTTGCGGCCCCACGCTAGCGCTTCATCCATGTCGGCACATTTCAGCAACCAGAAGCCGCCGATGTGCTCCTTGGCCTCCAGGTACGGTCCGTCGGTGGTGAGCACGTTACCCTTGGGCTGCGCCCGCAGCCACTTCGCGCTGCTTGCAGGCGAAAGGCCGCCAGCGAAAATCCTGGCGCCGGCAGCAATCATCTCTTGGTTGAGAGCGTCAATATCGCGCATCATCGCTTCGCTCTCCAGGGATCCGTCGTAGCCATCGGGATGTTGAATGGCAACCAAATATTGCGGCATGTCTTCTCCTTGCGTCGTTTTCCGGCGGGCAATTTCCCCGCCTTCATTACAACGACGAACGGGCAGAGCGGAATTCTACACATTGTCCAGGAAATCTTTGTTTCTTTCACCACTTAAGAAATTCTTGAAAGTAGCTTCTCTGCATGTAGGGAGGTGTTGCACTCTTCGCCTGTCTCCACCTGTTTCGCGTCTTCCGCCTCCCTTCGTAAGAGCGCGAAGGATGGAACACCCGGCGCTTCCCGGTACTAATCCGTAAAAATCTTCCACACCACGAAGTACAAGTCATTAGATCGTTTGTTGGGCGGGGCAATCAGGTACGCTGAAAACACACAGGAGCGGCGCATGCAACTCACGAGGAGGCATTTACTTACTCAATCGACGGCACTGCTCATCGCAAACGTAGTGGGTGCCGTTCTCTATGTGTTTGCGGCTTCGCGTGGCGGGTGGGCGATACCAGAAGAGCGGGCAGCAGGGATCTATACGACGACGGGAGAGCCTTTCATCTGGTTCTCGGGCATTTTGCCGATCGTTGCGACTTTCTTTGTAATCAATCTAGTTTGGGCAGTGAAAATCTTCACAGCCAGAAGTCGGCCCGGGGGCCGCTTGTGGCTTTTAGCTGCAGCAGTTTGGTTCGTCGCTGTGGTGATCGACTTTGCTCACCACTGACTAGCTCCTCATGAGTCGGATTGTCGGTAGTAATGGGCGGCCTTGGAAGGGTATTCCCGGGGATAGTTCTTCTTGGAATGGTTCGTCTTGTCAGGTGTATGGTGATGGCGGAGATCATGCGATGAAGAATCGGTCGGCTCCGCCTTGCGCGGTGATTCCAGTGGTGGCGTATCCGGATGTGGGTGCTGCGGCGGTGTGGCTGGATGCGGCGTTTGGGTTCCGTGCGCGGCTGCGGATCGGAGACCATCGCGTGCAGATGTGGTTCGGGTCTGCCTGCCTGGTGGTGGGTGAGCAGGGTGAAGACAAACAATGGGCGAGACGGAGCTCCGTCATGCTTCGCGTGCCGGATGTGGATGCCGTATGCACGCGAGCCGTGGCACAGGGGGCGCGGCTGGTCCGTCCTCCAGAGACGCATATGTATGGGGAGCGGCAGGCGACCCTGGAAGATTTCGCCGGACACATCTGGACGCTGACGCAGACGGTGGAGGATGTCGATCCGGCGGCCTGGGGCGGTGAGGCCGTGGAGCTTTAGGCATGCTTCATCGCCAGGGAACGGATTGTTGGCCTGGCGTGTGGGAACCGCAGCTCCCTCCACTTCGCTTCCCCCCGGTTTCGTTTTCGGACGGGATGACGGAGTTTATATATCTGCTTCGCTAGTCGGCTGCAGGATTGAAGAAGATCTCTCGCACCTCGACCTGCCCCCGGGTGGCGACGACGCCTTTGCGCGCCCATGCCATCGCCTGGTCCATGTCAGCGGTTTCCAATATCCACCCACCGCCAATATGCTCCTTGGTCTCAAGATAGGGCCCGTCGGTGATAAGGACCCCGCCATCGGGCTGCGGACGCAGCGACTTCGCCTTGCCCAGGCCGCAGGCGTAGATCCTGACGCCCGCTGCAATCATCTCTTTGTTGAGCGCGTGGATGTCGCGGCCCATCGCTTCGTCCGCAAGGGACGGGTCGAAGTCGTCGGGCAGGTAACCAGCAAGCAAATATTGCGGCATATTCTTCTCCTGGAATGGTCTTCCGGCGGGCCAGTTGCCCTGCCTTCACTATAACGACGAATGGCGGGAGCGGAATTCTACAAATCATCCAGGAAATTCAGGCTTCTTTTTTCGGATGGAGGAGTTGCACTCCTTCCCTATCTCTGTTTCCAGCCGTGATGCCGCTCCTGAATTCGGCTTACCAGCACTCGAATCAGGAATGATAGGTCGGCTTAGCGGAAGCGATCCGCGATCTACCCTGGCTTGCAGTGCTGTTCCTGGGTCATGGGTAAACAGGACTAAGCTGCCGGGTCGTCCAAGCTCCATGAGTCCCACTGACGTTTCAGTGAAAGGTGGTTCTTGGTCTGTGAATTCAAACTGACCGCCACCGGCTGATTCCATATTGCGGCGAAGGTTCGGCGAACGCGAATACAATAGTGGGACTGATGCCGTCCTCATCTTTAATTTCAACTTCAACTTCGACGGAAGCTCTATCTTCGATGGAGGCTCCGAGTTCGACTGAAGCTCCGCCTCCGGCGGCGCTGGCGTGGGCGCATCCTCTGGTGCGGGATTGGTTCGTCGGGAAGTTTGGCACGCCGACTGAGCCGCAGGAGCAGGGCTGGCCGCACATTGTTGCCGGCAAAACGGTGCTGATCTCCGCGCCTACCGGATCAGGCAAGACGCTGACTGCGTTTCTCGCGTGCATCGATCAACTGGTTCGCCAGGCGATTGACGGCACGCTGCGGGACCAGATCGAAGTCGTCTATATCTCGCCCTTGAAGGCGCTGGGCAATGATATCCAGAAGAACCTGGAAGCGCCGCTGGCCGAGATCGCGCAGCGTGCCGGGGAGCGCGGTTATCTGATGCCGGCGATCCGCACCTTCGTGCGCAGCGGAGACACGCCGCCCAAAGACCGGCAACGGATGCTCAAGCGCCCACCGCACATTCTCGTCACCACCCCAGAGTCGCTCTATATTCTGCTCACCTCGGAGAAGAGCCGCGCGCTGCTCAAATGCGTGCGCACCGTGATCGTGGATGAGATCCACGCGGTCGCCGATGACAAGCGCGGCTCCCACCTTGCCCTCTCGCTCGAACGCCTCGATGCGCTAGTGACTGCGGAGAACGATCCGCTTTTTTGCGGGATTCAGAGAGCGCCCGTTCGTATCGGCCTCTCCGCCACGCAGAAACCGATCGAGCTGGTGGCGGAATTTCTTACCGGATCACATCCCGAGCGCAGCCCGGCGGTGATCGTCAACGTCGGACACCGGCGCGAGATGGACTTGGCCGTCGAGATACCGGAATCTGAATTAGGCGCGGTCGCGACCCATCAGCAATGGGACGAGATCAGCGAGCGGCTGTGCGCGCTGATCAACAGCCACCGCTCGACGCTGATCTTCGTCAACACGCGCGCCATGGCGGAGCGGCTGGCGCACGCACTCAACGAGCGGCTGACGCCCGAGGGCGATCCGCCGAATGTCTTATCGCATCACGGTTCGCTCTCGCGCAAGATACGCCTTAACGCCGAAAACAAACTTAAGCAGGGCGAGATCAAAGCCCTGGTGGCGACTGCTTCGCTCGAACTGGGCATTGATATCGGCTTCATCGATCTGGTCTGTCAGATCGGCACCTGTCGCGCTATCGGCGTGCTGCTGCAGCGCATCGGGCGCGCGGGGCACTGGCGCGGCGCGGTCCCCAAGGGGCGCCTCTTCGCTACTACGCGCGACGAGCTGATCGAATGTGCGGCGCTCATGCGCGCGATTCAGGCTGGCGAGCTCGACCGGCTGGAGGTTCCCATGGCCGCGCTCGACATTCTGGCGCAGCAGATCGTCGCCATGTGCGCCGCGGAGGAGTGGCACGAGGATGCGCTGCTGGCGCTGATTCGGCGCGCCTATCCTTATCGCGAATTGAGCGCGCGCGATTACGAAGATGTATTGGCTATGCTCGCGGAGGGAATCACGGCAAAGCGGGGACGCTACGGCGCATATCTGCAGCGCGATCGCGTGCACCGCATTCTGCGCGCGCGCCGCGGCAGCCGGCTGGTGGCGGTGACCAACGGAGGCGCCATCCCGGACAATGCGCTCTTCACCGTTATCGCCGAGCCCGAGGGCGTGATGGTGGCAACGCTCGATGAAGATTTCGCCACCGATTGTTCGGTGGGCGACGTAATCCTGCTGGGCAACACCAGTTGGCGCATCCGCCGCATCGAATCAAAGGGGCGGGTGCTGGTCGAAGACGCGCACGGCGTCGCGCCCACTGTTCCTTTCTGGCGCGGCGAGGCCCCGCAACGCACGCAAGAGTTGTCGCAGCAGGTCGGCGAGATACGGCAGCAGGTCAGCGACTTCACACCCGATCTCGCGCCTGGTTTCATTCTGGAGCAGCGGCGGCATCCGCAAGCCCGCGCCACCGTGGAGTGGCTGATGCGCGAGTGTGCGGTCAGCGAATCCGCGGCGGAGCAGATCACCGATTACATCGTCACCGGGCGCGCGGTGCTGGGCGGGGTGCCCACGCAGAACGCCATCTTCGCCGAGCGCTTCTTCGATGAGGGCGGAGGCATGCAGCTCATCATCCACGCGCCCTTCGGCGGACGCATGCTGAAGGCGTGGGGGCTTTCGCTGCGCAAGAAATTCTGCAAGTCCTTCAACTTTGAATTGCAGGCCGCGGCAACCGACAATGGATTGAACATAGCGCTCGCGGAGCAGCATAGCTTTGTGCTAAGCGATGTCTTTCATTACGTGGTGGACGAAAACGCGCGGCATACCTTGGAGCAGGCGTCGCTGGATTCTCCGATCTTCGCATCGCGCTGGCGTTGGAATGCGGGGCGCGCGCTGGCGCTGCTGCGCTATCGCGGAGGCAAGAAGGTCGCGCCGCAGATCCAGCGCATTATCTCCGATGATCTGCTCGCGTCGATCTTTCCCGACCTCGCCGCCTGCCAGGAGAACGTGGTGTTCCCACGCAATATCCCCGACCATCCGCTGGTGCGCGAGGTCATGCGCGATGTGCTGCATGAGGGCATGGACCTCGACGGCCTGCGCAGCCTGCTCCGCGATATCGCTTCGGGCGAAGTAAAATGTTTCGCTGTGGATACGCCGGTGCCCAGCGTATTCGCGCACGAGATACTCAACTCCAATCCTTATGCGTTTCTCGATGACGCACCGCTGGAAGAGCGTCGCGCACGCGCCGTTCAATTGCGCCAGACGCTGCCCGAATCGGTGCTGCGCGAGGTGGGCGGCTTGGATGGAGCGGCCATCGAATTGGTGCGGGAAGAAGCGTGGCCCGATGTGAGGGACGCGCACGATCTACACGATGCACTGCTGACGCTGATTGCAATTCCAGAGGCGTGGACCGGCGAACATCCCGAATCACAAAAAAGCTGCGCCGCGTGGGCCGGCTACTTCGACGAGCTGATTGCGACGGGTCGTGCGTCGCGAGCCTGCGTTCAGGGAAAGATATTCTGGACCATTGCGGAGCGCGCCGCGACTTTTAGCGCTGCTTATCCTGGGGCTCATTTCGAGCAGCAACTTCCGCAGTTGGAAGCTGCGCCTACTCGCGATGACGCAGTCCTCGCACTGATCAACGGATGGCTGCAACACGCTCCGGTGATCACCGCCGAGGAACTTGCGCAACGGCTCTCGCTGACAAACTTCGCGGTCGAGCACGCGCTGCTGCGCATTCAGGCAAGCGGCACGGTGTTGCAAGGCAGCTACTCTCCCGGCCGCGAAAGAGATTCGGTGGTGGAGTGGTGCGAGCGGCGGCTGCTGGCCCGCATTCATCGCCTCACGGTAAGTTCGCTGCGCAAGCAGATCGAGCCGGTGACCGCTGCGATATTTATGCGCTGGCTCTTTCATTGGCAGCACCTCGCGCCCGGTTCGCATTTGAGCGGCGCAGGCGGACTGCTCGAACTGGTGCGGCAGATGCAGGGCTTCGAAGCGCCGGCCAGCGCCTGGGAGCGGCAGCTCTTTGCGCCGCGCATGCATGGTGGGTACGACCCCCGCTTTCTCGATCAGCTCTGCCTTAGCGGCGCCATTGGTTGGGGACGCCTCTCGCCGCATCCCGCCGCGCTGAATGAAGCGGATGGAAATACACAGCAGAGGCGGGTGGTGCCAACCTCCGTCGCGCCGCTCACGTTCTTTATTCGCGACGATGCAGAGTGGATGCGCGCGCACCATTTCACCGTGAAGGAGCGCGTGCAATCCCTGGAAAACTGTTTGAGTGATGCCGCGCGCCGCGCCTTCGAGCGGCTGCGGCAGCGCGGCGCGCAATTCTTTGCCGACCTGGTGCGCGCGACGTGCCTACCGAAGGCGGAAATCGAGAGCGCGCTGTGGGAGTTGATCGCCGCCGGATTGGTGACTGCGGATGGCTTCGATAACCTGCGCACATTGATTGATCCTAAACGCAAATTGTCAATTGCCGTGCCGCGCGCAATCGCAAGAGTTGCGCGTCCGTCAGAGGCGGCCACCGCCGGAAGGTGGTCGCTGCTATGGCAGGAGGAAGATGGGGAGCCGGCGCTTGGAGACCGGGACCGTGCGGTCGCATCCACCTGCCGCATGTTATTGAAGCGCTATGGGGTGGTCTTTCGCGAGCTGCTGGCGCGGGAGTCGAACCTGCCGAAATGGCGCGAACTGCTCATTTGCTTTCGCCGCATGGAAGACCGCGGCGAGTTGCGCGGAGGGCGCTTCGTCTCGGGATTTTTGGGCGAACAGTTCGCCTTGCCCCAGGCGCTCGAAAGCCTTCGTGCCATGCGCTCGAAGGCCGTGCAAGTTGCAGGGGAAGAGATCACCATCTCCGCCGCCGACCCCCTCAATCTGGTAGGCATCATCGTTCCGGGAGAGCGTGTGCCCGCCATCTCCGGACGCGCGGTCACCTTTCGCAACGGGGTTGCCATCGAGCGCGCTATCGCCGCGGCGGGCGACTAACGCTTATTAGGTGTCTTTGAACCAGAATCGAAACAATTGGCGCGACCGGTGGCTCGGATATAATTTTGTTCATGTCGAGCCAGAATCTGAGCCACGGTAATTTGCTGCTGCCGGAAGACTTGGTGCAGGCTGTTGATTCCCTGGTCGGGGTAGAACACCGCAATCAATTTTTGGTCGATGCAGTACGGGAAAAAGTCCGGCTAGTAGGTTTACTGGAATTCCTAGATTCGGACCAGCCTTTCATTCGAGATGAGGATCATCCCGAGTGGGCGAAAGATGCGGCAGAGTGGGTCCACAGCTTGCGTCGCGAAGGCAAAATACCGTCGGTGGATGACCTCGGACGGTGATAGTTCTCCTCGATACATCGGTGATAATCGATCTGCTGCGCGCGCGTCAACGCCGTAGAGAATTACTTGCCCAGCTACTCCGCGATGGGCATAAAGCGGTAACTTCCGTCGTGAATTTGGCTGAGATTTACGCTGGCATTCGTCCCGCGGAAATAGCGGCGGTTGAGATGTTTCTCGCGAGGTTTGAGTGTTATCCGGTCACCCGTGCCATTGCCCGGCGAGCGGGCATGATGAAGAACGAATGGCAAAGGAGAGGAAGAACGCTTGCGCTTCCCGGATACAATGATCGCAGCCATCGCGATCGAACGCGACTTGATTCTGATGACCGATAATCGCCGGGACTTCTTCATGCCCGAAGTGCAACTCTATCCGCTGCTGCAACTATAGATCGGAATAATCGCGACTACCTCATTTTCGCGATATCGTTGAACACCACAATCACCGCGAAGAGCACAAGAAAGACGAATGACGCCTGGTAGATGCGCTCTTTGAGGTTCAGGCTTATCTCGCGGCGCATCACGCCCTCGATCAACAGCAGCAAAATCACTCCGCCATCCAGGATAGGAATGGGAAAGAGATTCATCACACCGAGATTGATGCTGATAAGGGAGAGAAAGCGCAGCTTGGTATCGAAACCGGGCTGACGAGCAATCTGCCCCGACATCTGGGCGATGCCCACCGGGCCGGCCATGGCCTTCATCGAGACCTTACGCTCCACCATCTTCTTAACCATCTCAAAGATCAACTGCGCGCTTTGCGCGTTCTCTGACCAGGATTGCGCGAACGCCTCGCCCACCGGCAGTTTCACCACCTCGACGGGATTGGATGCCAATCCGATCTGGTACAGCGGCTTGCCGTTCACCTCGTTCTTTTTCGGCTGTACCGTGAGGGTGAGCAGACGGCCCTCGCGCACCAGAGCAATGTTTACCGGCGCTCCCTGGCTAGTTTGCAGAGAGCGCAGCAACGCGCCGACCGAGAACACCGGCTGGCCATTGACGCTCTTGAGGGTATCGCCCAATCGAATGCCGGCCTTCTCCGCCGGATCATCCGCAACCAGGGCGGTGACCACCATGGGCATCGCGGGTTCAAAGCCCATGCTGCCGGTTTGGTCTGGGGTCTCGATCCTGGGCGAGAAGCGAATATCCTCAAGGTCTCCGCCGCGCTCTACTTGCATCGCGACCGGCTGGTTCGGGCTTAATGCAATGGCGGCAATAATGTCTTCCCAGCTAGGATCTTGCTTGCCTTCAATGGCTTTAATCTTGTCGCCGGGTTCGAGCCCGGCTTTTTGCGCGGGAGAATTCTGTTCCAACACTCCCACCACCGGTGGAATCGGCCGCTCGAAGTGGAAGCTGTAATAGACGCCGAGCAGCAGGATCGCGAACAAGATATTCACCGCGGGTCCCGCGATTGCGATGAGAAAACGGTGGAAGCGCGAATGGTTGTTGAATTCGCCGGGGTCGCTGGTATTGCCTTCGAGCGGATTATCGCCCGCCATCTTCACGTATCCGCCAAAGGGCAGCGCGGAGATGCGATAGTCGGTGCCGCCTCTCTCAAAGCCAAACAGCCGCTTGCCGAAACCGATGGAGAAGACCTTAACGGTCACTCCCAGAGATTTGGCGACGATGTAATGGCCCCACTCGTGGATGAGCACCATCAGTCCGAGTACGAAGACCACCGCTATGATTGCAATAAAGAAATTAGACATGAATTGAATTTGCCCTGCTAATGACGTCGGCGGCGAGAGTTCGCGCCACCGCATCCGCTTCGAGCACCTTCTTAATAGATGTCGGGCGCTCGACCGGTGTTTCATTTAATACCGTATGAATGGTATCGGCGATGTCATTAAATGTAATCTCGCCGGAGAGGAAGCTGGCGACGGCCACCTCGTCGGCGGCATTCAGCGCGACGGTCCTGGTTCCACCCGCCTCCGCCGCCTCATAGGCGAGGCGCAAACAAGGGAACTTATCCATAGCGGGCGGAGTGAAGTCGAGTTGCTTCAACGCCTTCACGTCAAAGCGCAAGTCGCTCTCCACCCGCTCGGGATAAGTGAGCGCATAGAGAATCGGCAGCCGCATGTCCGTAACCGAGAGCTGCGCGAGTATGCTGCCGTCGTTGAACTCCACCATCGAGTGGATGGTGCTTTGC
>JBDTLH010000074.1:0-5227 GCA_039934875.1 Acidobacteriaceae bacterium
GCGCGCAAGATGCAGCTTCCCAGCGTGCTCGATTCCGCCGCCGTAATGAAGCAGGCCGTCGCCTATCTCGAACCCAAAATGGAGCGCGCCGCAGGCTCGAAGAAGGGAACTATCGTCCTCGCCACCGTAAAGGGCGATGTCCACGACATCGGCAAGAACCTCGTCGACATCATCCTCACCAACAACGGATACCAAGTCATCAATCTCGGCATCAAGCAGACCTCCGGCGCCATTATCGACGCGGCGCGCAAGCACACTCCTCACGCGATCGGACTCAGCGGCCTGCTGGTCAAGTCCACCCTGGAGATGAAGTACGTACTACAGGACCTCGCGCGCGAGCAGCTTGCATTCCCCGTCATCTGCGGTGGCGCGGCGCTCACGCGCAAGTATGTCGAAGACGATCTCCGCCGCGAATACACCAGCGGCGTCTTCTATGCCGACGATGCCTTCGGTGGCCTGCACATCATGGAAGACCTCACCGCATCCGAGCAGCGCCGCGAGCATCGCGTCCTCGAAGGCAGCACCCGCAAGGTATTCGTCCGCGCCGTGGCCGCCGGCGCGGAGGTAAGCTCTGAATCTCCCATTGTCATCAGCACGGAGCGTAGCGCCGCCGTCGTTCCCGCGCCCGACATCCCGCAGCCCCCCTTCTTCGGCAACCGCATCAAGCGAGATTTTAATCTGCGCACCGTCTTCGAATACATCAACGACACCGCGCTCTTCAAGAACCAGTGGCAGTTAAAGACCGCTTCGCAACAGGACTATGCCCGCCTGGTCGAGACCAAGTTCCGCCCCATCAAGCACCAGCTTCAAGATGAGCTTATGCAATCGGGAATACTCGAGCCCAAAGCAGCCTATGGATATTTCCCAGCCCTCCGCGACGGCAACAGCATCGTCCTCTACGACCCCGAGTCGAGCCAGGAAAGCGAGAAGGAGCTGGAGCGCTTCACCTTCCCCCGTCAGCGCGAGGGCCGCAAGCTCTGCATCTCCGACTTCCTCATGACTCGCGAAGAGGCTCAGGCCCGCACCTCCAATGGATACGATGTTTTTGCTCTCACCCTGGTCACCGTCGGTGCTCGCGCCTCCGAAGAAACCAAGCGCCTCTTCGACGCCGGCGACTACACCCGCTACCTCTATCTGCACGGCCTTTCCGTCGAAACCGCCGAGGCAGTCGCCGAGTATATGCACAAACACATCCGCGAAGAACTCGGGATCGCTGGAGACGATTCGCCGCGCATCGGAGATTTATTCCACCAGAAATATCGCGGGTCGCGTTACAGCTTCGGCTTCGCCGCCTGCCCTAACATGGAAGACCAGCACCAGTTATTCCGTCTGCTCAAGCCAGAGCAGATCGGAGTTCACCTCTCGAGTACCTTGCAAATGGAGCCGGAACAGTCCACCTCGGCAATCGTGATTCATCACCCCGGAGCCAAGTATTTCTCCGCCTGACGGTAGCCCCGCCGTAGCCCAGAACCTGCAACTTGCATGCTTCTTCGCGGGAGGCATGGGCCTGTCCACTACAGGAGGCAAGGATCCCATCCTGGCAACCACCACAGCCAATTGGTCCAACGATCGCCTTCCTGGTCGTAATAACTGTGGGGCGGGATCTCTGATTGGCCTAGGGTTTGAAACAAGGCGCGCGGGTCTGCTACCTTTTTAAGTTCCGTCTTAATTCGCAAAATTGCGATAAATAGAGTTTTGTACGTCGAGAGAGAGACCATGCCTGCATTCAAGTTTCGCGGAGTCGATTTTATCGGCTTCGATGCGCTGTTGAGCGACGAAGAGCGTCTGGTGCGCGATACGGCGCGGCAGTTTATCGAAGACAATCTCATTCCCATCATTGAGCAATGCAATCGCGATGGGCGGTTTCCCCGCGAGCTGGTGAAGCCGATGGGAGAGCTGGGTTTTTTCGGCGCCAACATCAAGGGCTATGGATGCGCGGGGATGAACAACGTCGAATATGGGCTGGTGACGCAGGAGTTGGAGCGGGGAGATAGCGGAATACGGTCGTTTGTGAGCGTGCAGTCGGCGCTGGTGATGTATCCCATTTATGCGTTTGGCTCGGACGAGCAGAAAGATTATTGGCTGCCACTGATGGCGAAGGGGGAGAAGCTGGGATGCTTTGGGTTGACGGAGCCGGATTTTGGCTCGAATCCGGGCGGGATGCGCACACGCGCAGTGCGCGAGGGCGATGAATATGTTTTGAATGGGGAGAAGATGTGGATCACCTCGGGCTCGATCGCCGATGTCGCCGTGATCTGGGCAAAGAGCGAGGAGCACGGGGGACGGGTACGCGGGTTTCTGGTGGAGAAGGACCGCCCCGGTTTCAGTGCGCAGGATGTGCACGGCAAGTGGTCGCTGCGGGCATCGGTGACCAGCGGGTTGTCGTTGCAGGACGTGCGCATTCCGGTGAAGAATATGCTGCCCAAGTCGGACGGATTAAAGTCTCCGCTGATGTGCCTGAACCAGGCGCGCTATGGAATTGCGTGGGGCGGAGTGGGGGCGGCGATGGCCTGCTATGACACCGCGTTGCAGTATGCGAAGTTTCGCAAGCAGTTTCGCGACCAGCCGATTGCTTCACACCAGTTGGTGCAGGAAAAGCTGGCGTGGATGGTTACCGAGATCTCGAAGGCGCAGTTGCTGGTTCTACAAGTGGGGCGCATGAAGGATGCGGGGACGGTGGAGCACCAGCACATCTCGATGGCGAAGCGCAATAATGTGTGGATGGCGCTCGAATGCGCACGGATGGCGCGCGACATCTTGGGCGCGAATGGGGTGGCGGACGATTATCCGATCATGCGGCACATGATGAACCTCGAATCGGTGAAGACGTATGAGGGGACGCAGGACATTCACACGCTGATTATTGGGGAGAGCATTACGGGGATAGCGGCGTTTTAGCGATCCGCTTCTCCATTCTGGCTAGCTCCGCTCATCCGCGAAATTCGCGCGGGTAAGCTCTTTCTGGCTCTGCGGTGAATTCAGCAGCCCCCATCCTTTGCGCATCACGAACTCCAGCCACCAGCCTGCCGCCTGCGAGGTAATCACCGCCGTCAAAATCAGCGTGGTATAAAAAGGAGCGCTGATGATGCCCGCCTCCAGCGCCACCGAGGCCAGCACGATGCCCGGACCGCCGCGCGCATTGGTGGCGATCGCCAGGTTAATGCGCTCGAGCGCGCCGAACCCAGCGCCCAGCGCGGCCAGCCACACCGATGCCAGCTTCAATGCACATGCGCCCAGCAGGAACACTGCTAGCATCTTCCAGGAGAACATCCGTGAGAGATCGAGCTTGTACCCCACCAACGCGAAATAGATGGGGATGAACGCCGCATAGCTCACTGCATGGAGCGACCTGATAGCTTCATCCACTTGCACATTGCTCTTGGGTACCGCTACCCCCGCCAGGAACGCCGCAAATACGATGTTCACCCCCAGCAGCGACGCCACTCCCACATAAGCGAACAGGACGATAACCTGCCATGCCACCGCCGAGCGCCGCGCTACGGTATTGAACCGCGCCGCCTCCGCGCGCTTGAGAACTTGCGGCATCAGCGTCAATCCCAATACGAAATAAACCAGCGTGAGCGCCACCTCAAGGGCAATTGTCTTCCGCGGCACCACCGCCGACTTTGCCAGCGCCGTGGCGACCGCCAGTACCGCCCAAAGCGCGATGTCTTCAAACACCGCCACGCTTAACACCAGTCGCGCAAATCGAGTTTGCAATATCCCAAGGTCATGGAAGATTCGCGAGATTACAGGGATGGAGGTGACTGCGGCCGCAATCCCCACCACCAGCACCAGCGAAAGCCGGGCATTTGCCGGCCCCATCAGACTATGGAAGGTCAGCCAATGGGACGCGATCAGCAGGGCGACAAACGGAGCGCCGGTTCCCAGCAGCGCCAGCCATGCGACTTCGCGCCGGTCCTCTGCGCGAAACAGCCGTCGGGTCTCCGCCCCGGACAAGAACATCAGCAGCAGCAGCCCAATGTTGTACATGAGCTCCGCGCCTGCGTGGCCTGGGGCGGAGTTCACGCCGGCGACAAGGTGCAGCAGCGATGGGCCGAGCAGAATACCCGCTAGAATTTCCCCGATTACCCGGGGCTGCCGCAATCGGGCGAAGAGGTCCCCCAGTAGGTGCGCCGAGGCCACCAGTACCAACAAAAACAAGATGAGCGCGCCGAATTCCGCTGAAGACATACCGATCCAAGGCACTCAGATGTGCATACCACGTTTTTGCGCTGCTTATAAATGTAAGTCTGTGCCGGGCGGGTTGTGTGGCCGCTAGCGCCCCTCCACCTCGGCCAACAGCCAGCGCATGATCAGGTTCAAAAGCGCCAAAACAATCGCCCCGATGAAGGCTGGCGCGAAGCCGTAGATAGAGAACCCAGGGACGAGCCTCGATGCCAGTATCAGCATCAGCGCATTGATCACCCACCAGAAAATGCCCAGTGTCAGTAACGTGAGCGGGAAGGTGACAATTTTTAAGAACACGCCGACGGTGGCGTTGATGAGGCCGATGACGATGGCGGCAATCAATGCCGTGGCAAAGCCGCTGATGTGGAAGCCGCTGACAAAGCGCGATACCAGCAGCAGCGCCACCGCATTCAGCAAAAGACGAATGATCCAACGCAACGTGTTCTCCCGGCATTCAGTAGTAAGAGAGCCTTTGCCTGTGTGCCAGGCGCCAGCCGGCCACGCACTTAACCTTATAACTTGCGACTGCTAGCTGGGGCCTATTCGTTGCCGGGGCTCGCCCACGATAACGAGCACATGTTTTGCGGCGATGGAAAGCTCTGTTATATTTCAGTCATACCCTCCGTAACGGTTGCGTAACCATCTTCGCGCAATCGAAATCAGGATGCAACGTGGCCAGGTAGCTCAGTTGGTAGAGCAGCGGACTGAAAATCCGCGTGTCGGGGGTTCAATTCCCTCCCTGGCCACCATTCGCTTCTCGAGCGTTGAACCATCGACTTTCGAGCCTGTTCGCTTACCGAGTTGCTGTAGCCGAATCAGCGGTGAATGGTCGCGCCGGGTTCGGGCCAGAGCGTTCCAAGAACTCTTTACGTTCTAAATTGATCCACGCTGCTTCGACTCTGCGATAAGCAAACTCTTACGGGGTTTTGCGAGCCGCTCGCGTAGTGTAAAGTGAGGTAAGCTGTTTTTGAGGTGTAAGGCATTGCTAAGACATAGAGTTATGGCGTCGGCGCTGCTGTTGAGCGCTAGCTGGGTT
>JBDTLH010000075.1:0-5284 GCA_039934875.1 Acidobacteriaceae bacterium
CTGTCCCTAACGGCATAGTCTGCAGCACCCGCTTGAATGCGGTGTCACGAAGCCGCGTGGTCACCATGATCATGTCGGCATAAGGCGGTGCAGAGATCGAGAAGCCCCGCGTATTGCCCTCCGCATCCGTTTCCAAGGGGTTAAGCAGATCTATATCAATGAACTGGCCTGCGGTAAAGCCCCAATTCGCCGGCTTTTCGAAATAAAAGGACATAGTACCCTCGGCGGCGGGTTCGCGGCTTCTCAGTTTTGCCGAAAAGACAGGCCAAGTTGGAGCAGAACTACTCATCTTTGCCCTCCGCAGTAATGCCGCCGTTTTTCGGGTTGGCTTCCTCTTCGGGAGATGATGCTTCTGTACTGCTCTCTCCATCGTCCGCTCGTTCTAATTGGGTCATCGAAATCCCTTTCTCTCGTTAGCTTGTGACTGCCTGCGCGACTGCTGAATAAGTTGGTTAAGCGGCATCGCAAATCAGCTCACACCTCCATCGGCCGCCATCTTGCTCCTCCTCACAAAGTCCGCACCGCAGGTCGAGACCGACACACAGATCCCACTATAAGAATTGTGATGCTTGATTGCGTTTGAGGTATGGCGGGTGTGCGATATTCTGTGAGACTCAAACGGTCTTGAACCG
Source organism: Acidobacteriaceae bacterium (assembly GCA_039934875.1). GTDB lineage: Bacteria > Acidobacteriota > Terriglobia > Terriglobales > Acidobacteriaceae > JBDTLH01. The sequence goes on from JBDTLH010000075.1 coordinate 633, forward strand.
ATCCCGATAGAGCAAGAGCAGGATTTGTGTGGAAGATTGCTAAAACTGTGCGAGTTCACCTTTTTTGAGGAGAAGGCCACATGGCAGGAGTGCCTCATCTTAAGCCAATTCTGCTTTCAGTTGAGTGCCCGGCTGTGGTCTCTCGAACGATGGACGACCGATCTCACCGCGTGACTCCAGGCGTGCGAGCAGCAGGTAGAAGTACAACATTCCGCGCTGCGGACCGAGGTCGTTCACCACGCAATTCGCGTCAAACCGCGCCGATCCCGCGACGAGCGCGAGGTTGCTCGCAACACTCGCGTCGTTAGCTGGAAACACATCCAGTCTCCCCAGGCCACGCAAGAGGATCACGGCCGCCGTCCACGGGCCGATCCCCTTGATCCGGCGGAGGATCGCTGCCGCATCCGGGCTTGCGGACCCTTCCATTACTGTCTGATCGAGGCCGCCGGAGGCAAGTGCTTCAGACACCCGCCGCAAGGTCATGAGCTTGCCCGCACTGAGCCCAGTTGCACGTAGCAAACCATCCCGCGCGCCCTGAAAACTCTCTGGAGAAGGAAAGGCGAAGCAAGGGGCCGGGAGACCAGCGGCTTCGACCGGTCGTTCAAGTGCAAGAACCAGGCGCTGCATGATGGCGCTCGCCGCGCGCAGGCTAACCTGCTGAAAGACGATTGCGTTGGCGCATGCTTCCCAAAGTGTGGGATATCGAGGGGGCTTTACACCGCGCATGCGGGTGACGAGAGGGGCGAGCCATGGAATGTGCGAAGCTGAAAGATCGAAAGCGGTGAGATCGCAGTCAGTTCCGAGCATCTTGCACACGAGAGCGAACACCGTCGACTCTTGTTCTGCCTCGCTTTCGATTGTGATCGAGAGGCAATCCTCGTCAGGAAAATGTGTGGCGCGTACGATAACGGGTTTGGGCAAGCCGGAGAGGGCACGAACATACTGTCCCTCTGGAGTGAACCGATCGACGAACATTGGTGGAGAGCCGCCGCAGTACGCTTACCGTGAGGTCCAGGCGATATGGCGTTTTGAGTGGGACTCTATGTTCGTGTACCAATGGACACCCTCATCTATGTTTCGATTAGCACTGCAATTGGTAAGTAGCTAAATCTGGTTCCAGCCATCCTATGCCCGATGGATTTATGAAGCGCATCCAAGGAGAGAAGAATTGCAGTCAGCTCGTCTTGGATGCGCTTGATACGCTTAATCTATTGCTTTTGCCCTCATGGGTTGTAAGATGATAATTACAAAGCCTCCGACGGTGGGCCGGACGATCTTCACCGTTGGCCATTCGACCCGAACTATTGCCGAGTTGGCTGCGATGCTAAAGCAGGTCGATGTTGACCTACTCGTGGATGTGCGCTCGATTCCACGCTCTCGCATGGTGCCGCAGTTCAATTTTGACACGCTGCCAAACTCCCTCGCACCAGAAGGCATCGGCTACCAGCACTTGCGCGGGCTTGGTGGGCGACGTCACCACCCCAAAGGTGCGCCACCCTCGACTAATACGTTTTGGCGCGTATTGGCCTTTCGCAATTACGCGGATTACGCTGAAACCAATGCGTTCCGCGCAGGCTTTGAAGAGCTGCTCGCCCTCGCACACGATCATCGTTGCGCGATCATGTGCGCCGAAGCCGTGTGGTGGCGCTGTCACCGGCGCATCATCACCGATTACCTCCTGGCCTATGGCATCCCGGTTGAGCACATCATGGGACTGGGCCAGGTGACGCCCGCAATCATTACGCCAGACGCATGCCTTTCGCCTGACGGGACGCTACGCTATCCGATGCCTGACGCGATGATGCAGTACAAACCGCGAGCGGGGATTGAGTAGTCGCGCATAATTGCACTCACGTCCTTTCCTCCGTGTACTCGCTCGATCCCGTGATGTAGAAATGGTTAGGCATCCTATAATAAGGCGTGTGGAGTAGTCTCTAAAGTGTGGAAGGTAAGGAGGCAATACCATGACAATGGATGCGGACACGGGTTATCAAGGATTGGCCGAGGACGCGCGGCGCTCCGCCGTTCCGGAAAGGGCAATTCTAGATTTTTTACAGAGCACGTACGAGGCTGGTGCGGCGCTAGCACACTAGGATCGTGCTGCGCTTGAGATGCGCGGCCCGGATGTGGGTCGCAACTCAGTGCCAAGACAGGGAGCGCAGCCAATGACTCGGCACCGAACACTTGACGCTGGTTCAACGAGCAATTAATTAATACTTATCTAGAGTGAGTCATCACAGAGTCCCGGAGCTACAGACAATGGCGACAAAGCATTTTAAGGTGGGCGATCACGTCGGCTGGAATTCTGAGGCCGGTCACGTCAGCGGCACGATCACAAAGGTAATCACATCAGAGATCGAATTCAAAGGCTACACGGTTCACGCGAGCAAGGATGAACCGCAGTACGAGATCAAGAGCAACAAAACAGATCACGTAGCGATGCACAAAGGCTCGGCACTCACCAAAGTGTCAAGATGAAGTCCCCGCGTAGGATGGCTGAGCTACAAATGTGCAGTTCAGCTACGGCGCAAGCGTGAGATCGCTGCCAAGCGCGAGGATGCCAACGGCAGACGAAATTCGTGCTGCGATCGGTCGTCCTATACCCGAAGTGATCGCGCCCGATCTCAGAGTCCTTTTCTGCGGCATCAACCCCGGACTTTACTCTGCGGCAATGGAGCATCACTTCGCGCGTCCAGGAAATAGATTCTGGCCGGCGCTGCACTCTGCCGGATTCACGGCAAGATTATTGGCACCACACGAAAGCCATGAACTCCTCGGGGCGGGGTACGGAATCACAAGCTTGGTACGCCGCGCCACAGCGACGGCTCGGGAAGTAACGCCACCGGAACTCTTGGCCGGTAGGCGTCGGCTAGCCCGTACGGTGCGCATTTATCACCCCAGATGGGTTGCGGTTTTCGGTGTTGGTGCCTATCGCATAGCGTTTGGCGACCCTCGCGCGCAGGTGGGACCTCAGCAAGGTATACTATCCGGTGCCAAGGTTTGGCTACTCCCGAGCCCGAGCGGCGCAAATGGGAGCTATCCGCTGGTGGACCTCATCCGTGAGCTTCGCTCATTTTACTGCGCAGTAGACCCGCCCGAACCCGCCGAATGCGCGTCGCAGGGCACTGCTTTCTCTCGAATGTAATTGCACTCCTGCTCGCTCGTAGAGCGATTTGCAACCATGTCGCCCACTCCCTATTGCTCTTTTCCAATGGCGTTGCGGAAGTCCTACCTTCCCGAGGGAGCGCCTGGCCAGGCAATCGTCAACAGGAACGCGCTATCAACGATACCTTCGACGCTGTGTGGAACGCCGTGTTCCAGTGCCAGCATGCTCCCCGCAGACAATTCCACGCCCTTTCCGGCGGCATTGAATCGGATGTGGCCGGATAGCGCGTGTACAGTGATGCGTCCCTCCGTCTGATGCTGCACGAGTTGTCCGCCCGCGTTGATAGCGATCAACACGACCCGAAGATCGTCGTACTTTAGAAGGGTCTTCGCCGTGTGGCCGGACTGCCACCGTCCCTCCGCCCGCAGTTGCCGGATTTCCGAATCGAGATTGAAATGCAACAGAGGGGCCCAGAGGTCCCCTACCTCATGCTCTTGATGTTCCTGTTGCATCTTTAACACTTTTTCCGGGTCAATCGCCATTGTGCCTCACGCTGTTTTCTTTGCAGTTTTCTTCCTTGCTTTTTCTGTGCGCGTCAGTGCTTTGCGAGAATGGAATACGACTGCCGGTTCGCCGGGATGGTGATCATGCTCCGTGATTGAGTACATCGTGTTGGCGGCCGTAGTGCCGCGCTTGTGGACGCCGGTAACGCTACCGTGACCGATAGCACTGCGATAGTGCCAAGATACGGCGGTGCCAGCCGGAATCGTCTCGAACGGTGGTGCCTTCTTGGTTGGCATTACGGCTTCCTCATGGTTGATAGCTAAATTTAGGCAACGTTGGCGGCGTCTGGCGTGGCCGCCGGATCGCCCGCTTTGTTAGGGTTCTTGCGCGCTTCAATTTGCCCGTTACGCACGCGCACCTCCAGGCAGGGTTGTGGATGCACTGCTGGCCCATCGAGCACACGTCCGTCCTCCAGAGCGAACCTTGATTTGTGCCACGGGCAAATAATGCTGTCGCCCTCCAGTTTGCCCTCCGAAAGCGGGCCGCCGAAATGAGAACACGTTTCGGCCATTGCGTATATCCGTGTTCCTTTGCGGACTAGCAGGATAGGAACTCCCTCGTGCTCGGCGCGCGTTGGCTTACTCTCGCCTAGCGCGCTCTCCTCCATCAGCGCAACGAACTTCGGCGGAAAGACCTCGCCGTCAGTCCGGTCTACGCCGATTCTGTATTCATAAACCATCTTGCCGCCCAGGTGTGCCGCCACCGTCATGGCCGCATAACCCACTCCCGCCAGGATGCGTCCCACAGTGCGCTCCTTCCGCTTGCGCAAGACCAGCGAGCTTGCGAACAATCCGGTCGCGCTCAGGTTCAGAATTCCATGGATCATGCCGATTCTGCGTCCCGGTGCGTCGGCATCCGACCAATCAGTCAGCCCTGCCACCGCCGCACCCAGCGCACCCGCCAACCCAATCCCGATCGAGGTATCAGCAGCCAGCGAAAATTCCTTCCGCCCGCTGCTCCACTCCAGACCATCGCAGATGAG
>JBDTLH010000076.1:0-9143 GCA_039934875.1 Acidobacteriaceae bacterium
GACTTCGCTCGCGCCGCGGCCGAAGTCTTCGCCTCCGCCGGCATCAACGTCACCCTCGCCAACGACTACACTCCCACCCCGGCCGTCTCCTATGCGGTGAAACACCGTAACCATGCGGGCGGAGTGATGATAACTTCCAGCCATAATCCCGCAAGCTGGAATGGCTTTAAATATAAGGCGTCGTACGGCGGCTCCGCGCGCCCCGCTATTATTCAATCGATCGAGCGCGAGTTGGGTGCTCCCCTCCCCCAGTCACAAAAAAAGGGCGCAATCACCGAAGGCGATCTCAAGGCAGACTACATCGCCGCGCTCCGGCAATTTGTGGATCTCGCCGCCATCGCGCGCTCCGGCTTTAAGTTCGGCATCGATTGCATGTATGGCGCGGGACGCGGCGTCCTCAGCGGCATATTTCGCCAGGCCGGCGTCCCCCATGTCGAGATCCGCGCCGAGGCGAATCCCCTCTTCCCCGGCATCAATCCCGAGCCTATCGAGCCGCACACCCTCGCCTGCCAACAGATGGTGGTGCGCGAGGGCTGCGCCGCCGGACTGATCACCGACGGCGACGCCGACCGCATCGGCGCCTGCGACGAGCACGGCAACTACGTCACCTCGCACATGATCTTCGCGCTCATGCTGCGCTGGCTCCTCGAAAGCAAAGGGTGGAGCGGCGATGTGGTCCGCGCCTTCAATACCACCAGGATGCTCGACCGCATCGCCGCCAAACACGGCCGCCGTCTGCTCGAATGTGGTATCGGCTTCAAGTACATCTGCGACCTCATCCTCGCCCCGGGCAACAATATCCTGATCGGCGGTGAGGAGTCGGGAGGTATCGGCATCGCCCGCCACCTGCCCGAGCGCGACGGCATCCTGAACTCGCTTATCCTCGCCTCCATCATGGCGGAGTCGAAGCGCACCCTCGGCCAACTCGTCCAGGACCTCTTCGACGAATACGGCGCGCACTATTACGGGCGCATCGACCTGCACATCTCCGATCCGATGAAGAGTTCGGCAATCGCCCGCGCGCGGGCTGGCGTCAGCGAGTTCGACGGACACAAAGTCCTGCGCAGCGAAGATCTCGATGGCGTCAAGTTCTTTCTCGAAGACCCCGCCGCCCAAGCCGAAACAAAGACAGGTCCCAAGCGCGCCGAACCCTGGCTGCTCTTGCGCGCCTCCGGCACTGAACCTCTGCTCCGCATCTACTGCGAAGCCGGCTCCCCTGAACTGGTGAAATCCTTGCTCGCCGCCGGCGAGCAATTTGCCCTTGGCAAGCAATGAAGGGCTACATCAAACTCGGCAGACTCACCACCACCGCGCGCAGAATCAGCAGTCCGAACGCCACCGCCATCCCCGTTCCTAAACTCTTCTTCGCCAGCACTGCCAACCCAATCCCGATCAATACCGTCGTCCATAAAGCAAACAGATCGAAGTTCGCCGAGAACGCATAAAGAAACGGATGCCCCACCGCATCCATAAACGTCGCCGGATTGCTGGCGATCGGCGTTCTCATCTGAAACTCCTGCGGATCGATAAATGACCACACTCCCACAATCGCAATCGCCGTGCTGATAAGCTGCGGCAGCCCCGCATAAAACATCAGCGCCAGCAGCTCTTTATAGCGCAGATGGCTGCCAAACCCGAAGTTCATCACCGCCAGATAAATCGCCGCGCCCACCAGGTTGAACACCAGAATGATCAACGGAAATCCATAGGAGAAGTACCGGTAGAAGTTCAGTATCCCCGTGCGCTGCGCCGCCTGCTGCTCCGGAGGCGCAGATTGTATCTTCTCCAGTTGCGATGGCGGCATCACCTTGTAGCCGTTCTCCACCACCTGCTCCCAGCCCACCTTCTTCGATACTGACGCCACATACACCACTGAGAAAATGATCATCAGCACAAAGGGCACAATCCACATCGCATTGCGCCGCAGGTCGGCAAAGGTCTTGCTCGGCTCGTAAAATACCTTTGTCACCCGCTCAAACTCGTTGAGCGGCGGCGCACCGGTGTTGTTCAATGCCGGCTGCGTTGCATAACCGGATGCCACATTCCCTTGCTCCATGACTCCTCCTTCAAACTCAAATTTGCGGGCTTGCGCTGGATTTTATCTCATGTACCGTCAGGCACACCGTTATTTTGGGTTGGTCCCTTTTATCATCGTTGATCACCGTCCAAAATTCCCCATCAGAATTCCCTCCACCCGGCGCAAATCCTCCTCCGTATCCACCCCAATGGTGTCGTAATCCGTCTCCTCGACGTATATGTCATATCCATTTTCCAGGAAGCGCAACTGCTCCAGCCGTTCGCTGCGTTCGAGCCCAGACTCCGGCAGACGATGAAAGCTATCGAGCGCCGCATAGCGATACGCATAAAAGCCCAGGTGCTTGCGATACGCCACGTGTGCGCTGCCATCGCGGTCAAACGGAATGGCTGCCCGCGAAAAATAGAGCGCGCCCCCATCCGCCCGCGTCACCACCTTCACCGCATTCGGATTGGCAACATCCTCCGCCTTGCACCGTGTCGCAATCGTCGCGATCATCACCTGCGCATCCCGCATCGGCCGCAGCAGCGCATCCATGTGCTCCGCGCGCGCCAGCGGCTCGTCCCCCTGCACATTGACGAACACCGTGCCTTCATCCGCCACGCCGCTCTCGATCAGCCCCTTCGCCACCTCGTGTACCCGGTCGGTACCGCTGCGATGCTCGCCGCTGGTGAGTTGCGCCTTCCATCCCCGCGCCGTGCATAGCGCAAGCACCTCATCCGAATCCGTGGCGACAATCACCTCCGCCAACTGATCGCATCCTCGCGCCGCCATATAAACCCGCTCCAGCATGGACTTACCCGCGATCTCCCGCAACACCTTGCGCGGCAATCGCGTCGATGCAATGCGGGCGGGAATGATAGCGATCGCATTTTGGCGCATGGGGAGAGTGTGCAATAAGCAATAGGCAATAAGCAATAAGCCGTGTATCTCAAAACCGTGCGTCTCCACTTATTGCTTATTGCTTATTGCTTATTGCTGACTGCTTATTGCTTGTTGCTGACTGCTTATTGCTTATTGCTCTTTTCCGCTACACTTAACCTTCATCCCACATCAGGACCCAACCTTGCGCTATCAAACCCTTCGCGGAATCCCGCTGGCATTTGCCTTTGAATGGCCGGTGCATCCCTCGCACTCCGGCTCCGACTGGTTCGTCCTCCACGGCGCCGTTACCCTGGACAATGGCGACACCGGCGACAACGAAGGCAGCGGCCTGCACGCCGACGTCTCCGTCAACATCTCCCGCGCTGTAGTCAACGCGCTGCCCTCCCTCGATCCCAAAGACGCCCGCTCCATGGCGATCAACGCGGTGCGCAAATACCTGGACACCCGCGATCTGCTGCTGGTCAAGAGCGGCAAGCGCCAGCCGGTTAACGCCTCCAGCCGCGTCTATTCCATCGTGCGGAATGAGTGGACCTTCAACAACATCAGCGACGACGAACTGCGCCTCTTCCTTGAGCGCAAGGTCTATTGGGACTGCGTGCGCGGCGGCAACCCTAAAAGTTGGATCGGCGATCCCGTCGAAGCGCAATACGTAAACTCCGAACCGGAACGCCTTCTCTCCATCGCCCAATCGCTCGCCTCAAACAAAGACGGCTCGATCGTGCTCGAAGCCGGCCTCGCTCTTCCCACCGATAAGCTGCGCGCCAAATCAGACGAATTCAACCAGGCCGTCGCCACCGCCCTCGCCGACCTGAACGCCAAACACGCCTACGAGCGCGCGTAACCATGCTTGCGTTTATCTCAGGGTGAATTTGGCCCTCTTTTTCGCCGAAATCCCATCAAAAGATCGCATGTTCACCTCGTTTTTTGCGCTTTTTTGCGCACTCTGCGAAAACCCCTTTCCCTCTCCTCCGCAACATGCTGTAATGCCCGTAAGCCCATGGAAGTAAATAGCTTATCTCCGGACCAGCTCGCCCAACTACCCGATTCGGCAGCCATTTGCGCATTACACCTGGTCGGCGGCGGAGAACCCTTTATCTTGAAGACCAAACGCCTCCGCAGCCGCCTGGAGCGCCTTCTTGGCAGCGCCCAACCATCTCAAAGCAAACGACTTAGTCTCTATGGCAAAGTCGAATCCATCGCCTACACTCCGGTCTATTCCGATTTTGAGGCGCGCTATACCCTCTACCAGACCTTAAGACAAGCGTTTCCAACAACTTACAGGCAAAAGATTCGCCTCCGCCCCGCTCCCCTGGTGCGCATCGCATGGTCGAATGAGTTCCCCCGCGCAGTCGTGACCAGAAGGCTCTCCTGGTCCGTAAGTACCTCATTCTATGGGCCTTTCCCCTCCCGCAAGGAGGCCGAAGCCGCGCTGCACGCCGCTCTCGATCTGCACCTCGTCCGCCGATGCAGCGAAAATCTGGTTCCCGATCCCGCCCATCCTGGATGTGTCTATGGGGAGATGAATATGTGCCTAACCCCTTGTAAACAAAGGGTTAGCGCGTCGGAATACGCGCGGGAAGCCCATCGCCTGGAGAGCTTCTTGAACACCCTGGGAGAGGGCCATCTAAGCGAATTAGCGGTCGCGCGAGAGCGCGCAAACGCCGCCCTGCACTTTGAAGAGGCCGGGGAAATCCATGCTAAGTGGCTGAAAACAAAGGCCGCAACCCAGCTATTCCCGGACTGTGTGCGCCGCCTCGATCACTGGAATGCCGTGCTCCTCGAACCGGGAAGCGTGCCTGGCTCGCTGCGGCTCTTCAAAATCGCCGCCGCGCAGATCTCGCCTCCCCTGGAAGTCGTTTTGAATGAGCAGCATACGGGCGGGTTGAAGCAGATTGGAGAGGCCCTGCGCAGCGTCCTCGATAGCCTTCCGGAAGGCGCTCAAATCAGCGCAAAAGAGCGCGCGGAACACCTGAATTTGCTGCAAAAATGGCTCTTTTCCACTCAAAAAGCGCGCACCGGCAAACTGATCCTCGCGGATCTCGGATCCGCCACCCCCTCCACCCGCCGCCTCGCCCACGCCGCCGAGCGCCTGCTCACTCGAACCGTCCCACCAGCACCACGAGCTGTGGTGCAAATACCACATACGGAGTAGCCGCTCTTCCGTGTAGGCTGTTCAGTAGCAAGCGTTTAACAAGCGTTTACCAAACGACAGCCTTGGCCTTTGAACAGACAATCCGCTCGGAGACATCATTCTCCGGCACCGGACTGCACAGCGGCGCACCGGTGAACCTGCGCATTCTGCCCGCCGCCGCCGGTACTGGGGTCCTCTTTCGCCGCGTCGATCTGGATAGTTTTGAGATCGAAGCCACCGGGCGCAACGTCGCCAAGGTGAGCTACGCCACCAGCCTGATGAAAAAGGGGGTCTTCATCTCCACCACCGAGCACCTGCTCTCCGCGCTGATCGGCCTGGGCATCGACAATGCGGTGATCGAACTGGATAATCTGGAGCTGCCCATCCTCGATGGGAGTGCATTGCCCTATGTGGAGGCATTTCAACAAGTTGGCATCCGCCGGCAGCGCCGGCGGCGCACCTATATGCGGGTGCTGGAGCCGGTCGAGGTGAGGGACGGGGACAAGTTTATTGGCGTCTATCCGGTGGGGGAGGGAGAGGAAGACAACGCGCCGAGGTATTCGGTGGAATATACGATTTACTTCGCCCATCCGCTGATCGGAACGCAGAGCTTCGAGGTGGAGCTGACACGCGACCTCTATAAGAGCGATATCGCGCCGGCGCGCACCTTCGGCTTTCTGTATGAAGCGGAGCAGTTGCGCAAGCTGGGGCTGATACGCGGCGCGTCGGAGGAGAACGCGATTGTGCTCACGCGCGAGGGCCTGGCCAATGGGCCGCTGCGCTATCCTGATGAATTTGTACGTCACAAGGTGCTTGACCTTATCGGTGATTTGGCGCTGCTGGGCCGCCAATTGCTGGGCCGGGTGGTTGCGCACCGTGCGGGACATGCGATGCACACTGCGCTGGTCTCGCGGCTGCTCAAGAACCGTGGTTTGTGGGAAGAGGCGACATTTGGGGAGATGGCGCAGGTGGATGCCGCCGTGGAGCGCGGAAGCATGGCGCCGGCGCTTCTCTCCGCGCGCGGGAATTAGTGCAATGAGTTGTTTTGCCGTGTGACAGACAGTGCACTCAGCTTGGTTTCACGGGCCGGCTTCTTTAGCGAATGGTTATCTCTCCCCTTTGAAGCCTTTCTTTTTTATACTTTCCTTGAAATCTTCGGGGAGTTCATCGCCGGGCAAGGGTGGATTGCCCCGTCCGGCGCGTTGAAGAATCTTTTTGGTGCGCGGCAGGTCGGCCTGCTCCGCGCGCTTCCGCAGGTAATCTAAAGTGCGCAGCGATGACAATTTCTCCGCTATTGCGACCACGAAAATTTGATTGACGGCGACGCCTTCTTCTTTAGCTATTTTTCTGGCTTCTTCCATCAGTGAGGGCTGAAGGCGGAGGGCGAAGTTACTCTGTCTCATAGCTGTTACTCCTGAGCTGTTCTAAAGCTTCTCGCGGCGTCCATACTTGTATGCCGAATTTTGAAGCAGCGGATAAGAAATGTTTTTTGTTGAATGTGATGAGCGCATCAGCCGGGCCATTGATGGCAGTGTCCAGCACCATTTCGTCGTCTGGGTCATCCAGTTGCGGGCGCCACACGAAATCGAATTCCACGTGATCGAAGCGAAGCGCTATTGCATCCAGCAACGCGCTGATTTCACCGGTATTCAGACCCGAAGCAAATAAGTGCTCTGGCCGCGTTAATACTTCTTCATATTCAAGCATCAACGGTACTGAAATCAGACCACGTATTGAGTGTTCAAAGATTGCCACCATCAATATCCTTTTGGCTGCCCCAGCATTGCTCCTGGTGCCAGCAACTAACACCGAAGTATCGAAAACTGCTGTCACTATGTTGATATTACTTGCAATATCGCAAGATGTGAATTACAGGCTCGGTCTATCTCAAAACTTCATCCAACGAAAAGATGGGTCGATGTTCCATCACCGAATATCTCGACGGGTTCGCGCGGCGCGGGAGTGAGATTGCGTTTGTGCATAAGCGCGGCTATCGCACCCTGCGCTGGAGCTATGGGCGGATTGCGGAGCTGGCGTTTCAATTTGCGCGAGAGCTGGAGGAACGCGGCATCCAAAAGGGCGATCGGGTGCTGCTGTGGGGGGACAACTGCGGCGAGTGGGCGGCCTGCCTATGGGGATGCGCGCTGCGCGGCGTGGCTGGAGTTCCGATTGATCGCATTTCGAACCGGGATTTTGCGCAGCGTGTCTTTGCCGAGGTCGATGGCAGGCTGATCGTCGTCGCTGCCGCGCTGATGCCTGAGGTTAGCTTTACGCAAAGCGTAATCGAGATGGAACAGCTTCGAGAATTGCTGGCGCGCCACTCGCCTCTACCCTACACGGCCATTGCGAGCGAACCGGGAGACACGGTGGAGATTGTCTTCACCTCGGGGACTACTTCGGAGCCCAAGGGGGTGGTGATCTCGCAGCGCAATATTTTGGCGAGTTTGATTCCGCTCGAAGAAGAGATCGGCAAGTATTTGAAGTATGAGCGTTTCTTTCATCCCTTGCGCTTTCTCTGCCTGCTGCCGTTGAGCCATGTCTTCGGGCAATTTATCAGCATCTTCATCCCGCAACTTCTGGGGGGCGCGGTTTATTTCGAAGCATCGCTCAATCCATCAGACATTCTAGCGACGATCAAGCGCGAACGCATCTCAGTGTGCGCGGCGGTGCCGCGATCGATTGATTCGCTGCGGGAGAAGATCGAGCGGGAGGGCGGAGATTCGCTCGCCGCGCGATTGGAAGAGATGGGTGAGGTGCATTTTCTGCGCCGCTGGTGGCGCTTCCGGCGCATCCATCGCCAATTCGGATGGAAGTTCTGGGCGTTCATCTCGGGGGGCGCGGCGCTGAGCGCAGATACGGAGGAGTTCTGGCGGCGGCTGGGATATGTCGTGATTCAGGGTTATGGCATGACGGAGAGCACGTCGCTGATTAGCCTGAACCATCCCTTCAAGCTTGGGCGGGGATCGATTGGCAAGACGCTGCCGGGGCGCGAAATCAAGCTCGATTCCAGCGGCGAAATCCTGGTGCGTGGCGACAACATCGCGAGCGCCTACTGGACGGGGCGGCGGTTGCAACCGGTGACCGGAGAAGAGGGATGGCTGCGCACCGGCGATCTGGGCGCGCTGGACAGGGACGGGAACCTTTATTTCAAAGGGCGCAAGAAGGACGTGATCGTCACCGCCGATGGGCTGAAGATCTATCCCGAAGACCTGGAGGCAGCGCTGCGGCGGCAGCCAGAGATCCGCGATTGCGCGGTAGTGGGACTGAAGCAGGGCGGCAACGCCGTTCCCGCCGCGGCAATCATTGCGCAAGACCGTCAGGCTCCCGAGGGCGATATGGAGGAGGCGGTGCGGCGGGCGAATGAGTTGCTGGCGGATTTTCAAAAGATACGCCGTTGGATGATCTGGCGGGAAGATGATTTTCCGCGCACCTCCACGCAAAAGCCGCGCACCAACCTGATTCAGCAGGCGGTGAGCGCGAGATTCGGCGCTGAGGCAGTGGACGGCGCGAGCGCTGCCGGGGGCGGGGGAGCGCTGGCGCAATTGATTGCGCGGACCACCAGGCAGCGCGGCGCGGTTTCGCCGGAGTCGCGGCTGGAAGAAGACCTCAACCTGAGTTCGATTGATCGCGTGGACCTGATGTCCGCGATTGAGGACCGTTATCTGATGGACGTGGACGAAATTCGTTTTGCGAAGGCGAAGACGGTGGGCGATCTCGAAGGGTTATTGCGCGAGCATGCGGCGGCGGCTGGCGGCGCGCGTTACCCGTATCCGCGATGGCCGATGCGTTGGCCGTGGCCGTGGGTGCGCGCCGGTGTTTATTATTTGCTGACATGGCCTGCGACCTTGCTGCTGGGGCGGCCGCGCGTGGTGGGGCGCGAGCTTCTGCGCGGGGTGAAGGGGCCAGCGCTGATTATCTGCAATCACGTGACCGCGATCGACATTGGATTTCTGATGTACGCGCTACCGGCAAGATTGCGGACGCGGCTGGCAGTGGCGATGAGCGGGGAGTTGTTGCGCGGGATGCGGTATCCCGCGGCGGCGCTACCCTGGTGGCGGCGCGTGTTCGAGAAGCTGCAGTATGCGTTGGTGG
>JBDTLH010000077.1:0-14856 GCA_039934875.1 Acidobacteriaceae bacterium
CTTGTAGGCCGCCGCCGCAAGCTTCACCGTGCGCAGCAGATAGGTGGAGGCGGAGCCGGGACCCAGGCCGCCGTCCAGCAGCGGCTTAGACCAATCCACGATGATCTTCGCCGGATCGAAATCATACTTGCTGCCCAGCCCGTTGCACTCCGGGCATGCCCCATACATGCTGTTGAAGCTGAAGGAGCGCGGTTCGAGCGTCGCCACGCTGATGCCGCAATCGGGACAGGCCATCTTCTCCGAGTAAAGCCGCTCTTTGTCAGGATCAGAGTCGGCGCGGCCCACCACCGCAATCATGACCAGCCCATCAGCCAGCTTCATGGCGGTAGCGATGGAATTTTCCAGCCGCTTTTCGCTCCCCGCTTTGACCAGTACGCGATCGATGATTACGTCGATCGTATGGTTCTTGCGCTTGTCGAGCTTCGGAGCATCGTTCTCCTCCGCGCCTTCGAGTTGGATGCTCTCGCCATCGATGCGCGCACGGGTAAAGCCCTGCTGGGCGAAGGATTCAAGTTCCTTCTTGAACTCGCCCTTTCTGCCGCGCACCACCGGCGCCATGATCGTCACCCGCACGTCACCGTTGTTGCCCTCGGTCCCTGCCATTGACATCACGCGCTCAACAATCTGCGCCGCTGATTGGCGGGCGATCTCGCGACCGCAATTAGGGCAGTGAGGCACCCCGATGCTTGAGTAAAGCAGACGTAGATAATCGTAAATTTCGGTAATTGTGCCTACTGTGGAGCGGGGCGAGCGGCTGGTCGTCTTCTGCTCGATGGAGATCGCCGGGCTCAAGCCATCGATGGAATCGACGTCCGGGCGCTCCATCTGGTCTAAGAATTGGCGCGCATAAGCCGATAAGGTCTCTACATAGCGCCGTTGCCCTTCGGCGTAGATGGTATCGAAGGCGAGCGACGACTTGCCCGAGCCGCTGAGTCCCGTCACGACAGTAAGAGTGTTGCTCGGGATCTCGACGGAGATGTTCTGCAAATTGTGCTGGCGCGCACCGCGAACGGCAATCGAGCGGAGGCGGCGGGCGGATTGGGACGGGGTCTGAGGCACAGCGCAGATTGGGAGAGAGCGAACACGGCTCTACTCCGTATCTTATTGGTCAACAGCCATGCGGGTCAACGCAGCTAAAGTAGAAATAAGTTTGGCAGCCGGATTGCAACCATTGGATTGTTGCTGCATCAGATTAGAAAGTTAAGGAAGGAACAATCTGTGGGACCGTTCTTCTCCACTCTGGCACTCCTGATCACTATTCTTGCTGCCTTCATGGCGGGGATCGCGATCTCGAAGCGGCTTGTTATCCTGGTGCTTCACCTGATGATGATGGGAAGGCTCAAACATACCAAACCGGTTCCCACCGTCTCTCTTCACACAGCACAATCCCGCTGAATCACCTAAACTCCTCAAAATACATGCATCGTCATCGCAGCGAGCCATGTCCCTTGCCAGGCGAGTTCACGGCGCTATTGCGGGTTCGCCGTGTTGTTCTGCTGCTGCTGTTGCCGCAGTTGCTGCAATCGTTGTAGCTCCTGCAGCAACTGCTCCGGCGACTTCGGCGCATTTGGATTAGCCGGGCTGTTTTCCGCCGGCGGACTGATTTGTGGATAGAGCTGCGGCGTCGGTTCCTCTTGCGCCGGCTCGGGCTGCGGCGTCTCATCTTCTCCACCGCTGTTCGCGTCCGGCGGCGCCTCTTGATTAGCGTTCTGCTGCGCCGGGCTGCGTTGCGGCGCGATCGCAGGCGTGCTGGCCTCATTGGACTTCGCCATCAGCGTCGCGGTCTTCACCTGTCCCGGTGCGCCAGGCGTGCTGACGAAGATGTAATTGAATCCGCTGCCCCGCAGAATTTGCTCCAGCACGGTATTCACAGGGCCCGGGCCGTACTGTCCGAAGAGCCGGTCTTGTATCGGTCCGCCCAACACATCGAAGGTCGTGCCGGTGGCCCCGCGGACGGCGTTAACCACATCCTGAATCGTGGAATTGTTGGCAATGACGGTGAGCTTGCCATCGGCAAAGCTCACTCGTGGAGGCGCCGGCATCTGCTGCGACGGCGAAAGTGTGGCTTGCGCGGCACCCGGTGATTGCAGAGAGCTTGTATTCGTCTGCCCCAACGCCGCGAAGGGCAGCGGCAGCACTCCGGCTAACCCGACAACAATGGCAACGTGTACACTCAACCGCATAGGAGACCTGTTATTTACATCTTATGATGCCCGCGGCAGCATCCTAAATTCATAGATTTAGCTGCTCGGATTTATAGTGAAACCATCACTTATGTCTTTTAAAAGATTAGCACTATTGGGCGTTGCGGGGCTGCTCACGGTGGCAGCGGCGGCGCAGACCTGCAGCATGCCCGGGGAGATGTCCGCTACCGACAAAAGCGCGCTGGCCGAAACCGCCAACCGCTTGAACCAGGCTGTGATTTCAGGCGATGCGAACGCTTTGCGGGCGGCTGCGATCCCCAGCATCGCCCAGGCCTTTGAAACTGTGGCCAACACCGTGAACCAGGTACATGCTCAGGTGAGCGGCGGACAATCCACAGTCGATCTCGAATATGGTCTCAACCAGGACCAGCCGGGCACGGCGAATGCCGAGTTCTACTGCGGGGTGCTGAACGATCCCGATCCCACCCACGTTCACGTGGTATTTTCCATCCCCAACCTGCCCAATGGGCAATATGCGTTCGTTATGACCAGCGTCACCGGAGGGCGGACCCCCTATCGCATCTCCTACGTCTTTCAACAGGAGGCGGGACAATGGAAGCTCGCGGGTTTCTATCCCAAACCGCTCAGCGCCGCCGGCCATGATGGCGATTGGTACTGGCAGCAGGCGCGCGACTTCAAAGCGAAAAACCAGAGCCACGTGGCGTATCTATACCTCTTGACCGCGCAGGACCTGCTGCAGCCGGTCGGCTTCATGGTCTCCACCAACAATCTTGACAAGCTCTTCAATGAGCAGCAGGCGGCGCGTCCCGCCGATATCCCGGTCGATCCCGCCAAGCCCGTCACCTTTACCGCTCCGGATGGAAAGGCCTATCAGCTTACCCAGATGTTCCCCACCACCGACGACCAGGGTAATCTGGTGCTGGTGGTGAAATATGCAGTGCCGGATGTCTCGAACGGCGCAGCCATGCTTGCCGCTAACCAGGCGCTGGCCAATGCTCTGGTGCAAAAATATCCCGAACTGAAATCGGCCTTCGTCTCCCTCGTGCCGCGCGCCACAGCCCCCTCCGGGCAGGACTTTGGCTCGGAGTTCAAGATGGCAGACCTGAAGTAGGGCAATTCAGGTCGAGTTTCGAAGACGGCAAAATCCGCACCTGCTCTTGCTTGAAACCGGAAACTCGAACTGTTCCTCGCGAAACTCGAAACCGCTTTCTCCGGTGACTCACCTATTGCTCTTGCCGTGGTTTCGCATATACTCGCATCGCCGCCAAGAAAACAGGATACATGCTCTTCAAAACACTGAGCGCCAGTGTGTTTGGCATTGATGCGCATATTGTGGATGTGGAAGTCGATGTAGCCGCGACCAAAAGCCAGGAGACGCACTTCACCACAGTGGGTCTGCCCGATGCCGCAGTGAAAGAAAGCCGCGAACGCGTAAAAGCGGCGCTCAAAAACTCCGGTTACGAGCCGCCCAGCACCAACGTGACCATCAATCTGGCTCCCGCGGATATCAAAAAGGAGGGTTCCGGCTTCGACCTTCCCATGGCGGTTGGAATCCTCGGCGCTTACGGCGCCCTGCAGAAGAACAGTCTGCCAGACATGGCATTCGTCGGCGAACTCGGCCTCGACGGCAACCTGCGCGCGATTCGCGGTGCCCTGCCCATTGCCATTGCCATGCGCGAGCGCAAGATCAAGCGCCTCATCGTCCCCGAGGAGAACGCGCGCGAGGCCGCAGTGGTCAGCGGCGTGGATATCTACCCCGTCAAATCGCTCTCCGACGTGATTCATCTCATTAATACCGGCAACGGTGTCCGCCCCTTGGTGGTGGATACGCAGCAGATGCTGGACGAAACGCAGCACTTTGCCGCCGATTTCAGCGATGTGCGCGGCCAACTCACCGCAAAGCGAGCCCTGGAGGTGTCTTGCGCCGGCGGCCACAACATCCTCATGATCGGCCCCCCCGGCTCCGGCAAGACCATGCTGGCGAAGCGAATTCCCAGCATTCTGCCGCCGCTCACCTTCGAAGAAGCGTTGGAGACCACCAAAATTCATTCCGTGGCTGGCGTCCTCGATGGCAAAGCGGGCTTCGTCGGAACGCGTCCCTTTCGCTCCCCTCACCACACCATCTCCGATGCAGGGTTAATTGGAGGGGGCGTGATACCGCGCCCGGGCGAAGTCTCGCTGGCCCACAATGGCGTGCTCTTTCTCGATGAACTGCCGGAGTTCCCGCGCAACGTGCTGGAAGTGATGCGCCAGCCGCTCGAAGACGGTAGCGTATGCATCGCGCGCGCCGCCATGTCGCTGACCTTTCCCGCGCGCTTCATGCTGGCCGCTGCCATGAATCCCTGTCCCTGTGGCCATCACAACGACAAATCACGGGAGTGTACCTGCACTCCGCCCATGATTCAGCGCTATCTGCAAAAAATCTCCGGCCCGCTGCTCGACCGCGTGGACATCCACATCGACGTTCCCGCCGTGAACTATAAAGAGTTGCGCGGCGGCAACGCACCCGAGGGATCGGCCCAGATTCGGGCGCGCGTGATTGCCGCTCGCGAGCGCCAGTTGGACCGCTTCGCCGCCGCCCAGGAACGTATTTACGCCAACGCGCAGATGACCACACGGCAGATCCGCACTTATTGCGAGCTCTCCACCGATTGCGAGCGATTGCTGGAGATGGCCATTCTCAAACAAGGGCTCTCCGCCCGCGCCCATGATCGTATTCTCAAGGTCGCGCGCACCATCGCCGATCTCGATGCCGCGGAGATGATCGACACCAGGCACATTGCCGAGGCCATTCAGTACCGGACGCTCGATCGTGCGTACTGGGCGTGACCGGGTCGCGAAGCTAGGAAGTCGCGAAGTCGCGAAGTCGCGAAGTTCGATTCACATTCGAGCTGCGGGGCTTCGAGACCTCGTACTCACGGCTCCCGCAGGTATATTTCATCTCCCGAAGTATGCTCCCCCAGGCGCGAGTAGGCGCTCAGCCGCGCCAAAAACAGCGTGTCCGCAACCGCAAAGTAGGCCAGCAAGATCAACAAAATCAGCCCTGCGGACATTACAAACGGTAAGAACGCCGCCATCCCCGCCGCTGCGAGGCTGGCTGAAAAGGCGCAGATATAGGCCAACGCTCTCAGCCCGGCAAAGCGTATCGTAAGCGCCAGCCAGTCGCTGCCGCTTCGCCGCCAGCGCAGAATCAGATCACGAAAGGGAGTGGTGACCGCCGTGCCCTGCGGCCGAAGCAGCATGGCGGGAGCGATCGCCAGCAGAAAGTTTAGCATCAGCCACGCTCCCCCGATGAGCCCCCAAAGCAGCGCTATCGCGATCAGATAAAGGTAGATACTCGCATTCGCTGTCGCGCTAGAGGCGGCCACGCGCACCGACAGCAGCTCGATTGCCACCGCGAGTGATATCGCGCCGCAGAGGGAGACTACTCGCAGCCCCTGCAGGCGTGCGACTGGCTTGAGATAACCGCGAAAGCGGAGCTCCCCCCAGTCCGCTCGTCGGTGCAAGGTCAGCGCGGAGCAGGCGGCCGCCCGTCCCAAGGTGCCGAGGACCAGCCAAAACAGCATGAGCAGCGGCGTCAACCAGAGAAGTTGATGAAGTATCGTGGGCACCGTCGGCGCAATCAGGCGGCGCAGCGCCTCGACAGCTTTTGTGGGATCGCCCGACAAAAAGATATCACTCTGGTCGGCTTCGGTTACCACCACTCCCGCAAATGCCTGCGCTGCCGCCAGCAGGGTGAGCAGAAGCGCCACCGAGCCAAAGAGCCAGCGCCAGAGGATCTCAACCGTGAGCGCCAGCGGACGGTCCAGCACGTCGAGCAATCCCGCCTTTGCGGTCACCCTGGCCGACATAAGCCAAGAATACACGGTAATAAAATTGCGTGATTCTACCGCGAACGAAAAAGATGTCAGAAAATTGCACTCCGCTTGTGGAAATCTCTCCCGCGCAAAATGGCCCCTTAGCAAAGTTGCTGAACTAAGGTTACTTGTGTTATTTCATGCAGATAGCTGCAAATGCGAGACTTAGCTCGATAAGGTTCTTAGAGAGAGGCCTAACCCTAATAGGGCCACAGATTAAGCAGGACACCTGATTTTCTCAGAGTAGATGCTTCCCTAAGCTCACCCCTTCAACCGAGAACGCTGCAATCGGTTGCGGTTAACTCACCTAGGGAGAAAAAACTTGCCTCACAAAATCTTGATGTTACTTGCCTTCAGCGCCGCTGCTTCCGTGGCCGCCTTTGCAGGGAATGGCCATTGCTCACCCACTTCGCTGGGGTGCACCGAAGTCGTGATTGCCCAGCCGATCGATCTTTCGACCATCAACGGCCAGGTTCCGGTAATCGCTTCGGCCACTTCTCCTCACGGTGCCATCAACTATATGGACATCAATGTAGATAGCCGGGATGTCTACAATGTAAGTAGCAATCACATCAATACCATGCTGAACCTGAGCACAGGTACGCACCAGATCTACGTCAAGGCTTGGGACACCCAGCATAACTATTACGATATGGTCGTGCACGTGAACGTGACCAATGGTAACCACGAAACCACTGTCTCGGGAATCGAGAAGATGGGCGGCTGGCAATCTTGCGACACCTGCGCCGGTCCCGGCGGCCACGGCTCCAGGAATGGGCATGGCATTATTCAGCATGTGGCGAGCCCGTCCCTGGATGGCAATGCCACCGAGTATTGGCTACACCCATATAACCCATATAGCAATGTGCTCAACTTCATACCCCTGGGCGGAGTCAATGGACCCGTCAATTTCACTCTGGACTTCGATTTCTGGATCGGCGACGCCAGTGTCGCGCAGGGTTTTGAGATGGATATCTTCTATGCCCGCAATGGCAAGAAAAACTTCTTCCTCACCGAGTGCGACTCCCGCGGGAACCATGCGGGCACCTGGCAGGTCTCAGACGCCGTACATGACAGTTGGCAGCACACTGGCTTGCCTTGCCACATCAACTCCTATTCCTGGAACCATGTAAAGCTCCAGTTCCTGCGGCAGAATGACGGCAATACCCGCTTCGTCACGGTGGCGATGAACGGCGATACCCAATACGTGAACCGCACCTATGCCGCCGCTAACGACGGCAGTTTCCAGATGAATCCCGCGCTGCAGTTGGATAGCGACGAACACCCGGACGCCTGGAAGGTCTTCGTGGACAACATGACGATCAAGTACTGGTAGTTCGGTGAGCCCCTCCCCTGGCCGCTCTCTAAAAGAGAGCGGCCAATATTTCTTTGAGCGTAAGATTGCCTGTGGTTAAACTGTCGCTGTTCCTGGGCAAAGGTGGGGTAGGCAAGACGACAGTCTCGTCCGCCTATGCGGTCGCCCACGCGTCGAGAAATCCCCGGTTGCGCTTCGCTTTGTTGTCTTCCGATCCGGCCCACTCCCTGGGCGATATCTTCGAAGAGCAATATCAATTCTCAGACGAGTTTCGCCCCGTCCGCCTCCCATATGGAGGCTCCTTACGCGTGGCGCAGATAGACGCTGCCAAAGGCCTCTCCGACTTTCTCGCGGAACACCGCCCGGAGCTGTTGGACCTGTTGCAGCAGGGTACGTTGTTTGATCGCCAAGACCTCGAACCGCTGCTCGATTCAGCCTTGCCAGGAATGGCGGAGATCGCGGCGCTGTTGCGCTTGAACGATCTACTCGCCTCCCGCGAATTCGACGAAATCATCGTCGATACCGCGCCCATGGGACATACCTTGCGCCTGCTGGAGCTGCCGCAAACTTTCCTGCACTTCTTGGATTTTCTCGAGTTGGCGGGAAGCCGCGACCAGGTGCTGGCCGCTACCTTTGGCGGGAGCGGGCGCATCCGGGGCAAGTTCGTGGCGCAATGGCGGGAGAATATCACGCGCCTGCTTCAGGAACTAAGTTCTTCCGCGTCTCAAATCGTGATGGTCAGCTCACCCGAACAGTTTTCTCTGCGTGAGGTCGAGCGCTCCATCTCTGTGCTGGGCGCCATGCAGCCTGCTCTGGCCGTCACCAGCTTCGTTCTCAATCGCGTTCCCAAAGGTGGCGTATGCTCCCGCTGCAATTCCGTGGCTGCGATGGCGGCCAGGGTGGAGGCGCGCCTGCTACGGCTCTTGCCCGATTCGAAGGTGCGCGTGGGGCAAGACGATGGCGCGCCGATCATGGGCGCGGCGCAGTTGAAGGCGTTTGGCGACGAGGTCTTTTACGGGAAGCGCCGGCGTGCGGCGGCGACTGTTCCGCGCACTCCCATGCCGGAATTTCACAGATCAGCATGGCCCCTGCTGAAAGGCGAAATCGGGTTTTCCATCGGCAAGGGCGGCGTGGGCAAGACCACCATGGCGGCAGCGGTGGGATTTCATACCGCGGAAGAGCATCCGCAATTGATGGTAAGTGTCTGCTCCGCAGATCCCGCTCCATCGCTGGCCGAGGTCTTCGCCAAGCCTATGGGAGAAGCGCGCGTTCCGGTGGCGGGTCGAGAAAACCTGCTGGCCTGCGAATTGAACGCGCAACAGGAGTTTCGCCGATGGGCGAACCCGCTGCAGGCGAGGATCGAACACGCCTTCCACACGGAGCGGCGCGGCCTGCATGTCGAGCTTGCCTTCGAGAAAGACCTGTTCGCGAGCATCCTTGATATCGTCCCTCCGGGCGTGGACGAACTCTTCGCCGTACTGCGCATAGCAGACCTCGCGGCGGGTAAAAAGGAGGAGCGGCTCATCGTTGATATGGCGCCCACCGGCCACGCCCTCGAATTGCTGCGCACCCCCGCGCGCATGCTGGCATGGTCGCGATTGCTGATGAAAAGCCTGGCACCCCATCGCAAACTGCCGCTGGCGCAGGAGATTGCCGTTGAGATCGCCTCCGTCTCGCAGCGCGTCCGCACCTTGGAGGAGTTGTTGAGCGCGAGTCAGGTCTGGATGGTCATGCTCGCCGAGCCGCTTCCCGATCGCGAGAGTTCGCGCCTGCAATCGGACCTCGACGCCTTGGGGTTGAGTCCGGGCGCGGTCTTCATGAACCGCATTCTGGTGCGCGAATCCGCGTGCCTCCGATGCCGCCGGGCGCGCGCCTGGCAGGCAAAATCCCTTGCCGGATGGCAGCGCAGGCCAGGCCAGCGCATTTACATTGTTCCGGAGTTTCCATCAGAGATCGTGGGTGCGGCGCGCCTTAAGCGCTTCACGCGTAGTATTTTGGAGTGGCATTGAAGCCCAACCCAAAGTCGAAGTCAAAGATCATGGAGCCGAAGCCATACTTCTACCTCTACGGAATCACCCGCGTCGTCGCAGCTTCCCCTGGGATACTTGCACCGGGAGTGGATGGGACCGGCGTCGTGGAAGCTATTGCAGTCGATGATCTGATGGCCTGGTACAGCCCCGTCAGCTCCCGCGAATTTGGCAGCGAACTGCCGCAGTGGATGGAAGATCTGGAATGGCTGGCGGAGCGCGGCGTCCGGCACCAGAAAGTGGTCGCCGAGATCGCCGCGCGCACCGCAATTGTTCCCGCGCGCTTCGGCACAGTATTTATTCTGCGCCGGAACTTGACCAAACATGTCGCTGCTCACGCGTCCGAGACCGGAGAGGCCCTCAAACGGGTTCAAGATGCGGAAGAGTGGGGAGTAAAGGTTTTACGGCGTCTTTCTCCCAAACCGCCGCAGGCCGTCGCCGGTCCGGTGACCTCCGGCGCCGCATATCTGCGCAAGAAGTCAGCTCTTCAGAGCCAACGAGAGAGCGAACGAGAGAGCAAGCGCGAAAGCGAGATATCTCCCGAGCTGGTTGCATTCGCCAATGAGCTTTCAAAATGCGCGGTCGCTGCGGCCCCGGTTGGGAAACTTTCATCCGCGCAGCGTGGTTTAGAGTGGCAGGCAACATTCCTGGTAAAAAAAGATGATAAGAGCAAGTGGGAGTCCGTCTTGCGCAACTATGCCGCCCGATGGGCGGATGCGCGCGAGATCGAATGCACCGGCCCCTGGCCGCCGTATTCCTTCGTCTGAGGTTGCTTATGGATGAAACCAACCACAACCCGGCGCTGTTCCCCACCGCTTCTGTAGCGGATAACTGGGCGGAGCCGACGCTGCTCGATGTCGTTGACCACATTCTGAACCGGGGCGTGGTCCTGCACGGCAGCATCGTCATCTCCTTAGCGGGAGTGGACCTGGTATATCTCGGGGTAAACGCCGTCCTGACCTCCGTCGAGACCGCCCTCAAGCATATCAACGCGGAGAGCCTGAAATCGAAGTGATTGCTTTGCTCTATGCCGTGGTCCCCACCGCTTCCTTTCGCGCCTCATCCATGAAGGTGCGGGGAGCGCTCCACACCGAGATACATGCTCAGGTCAACCCCCCCTACGATTTAGCTTTGCTCTACTCATTGTTTCCAGACGATGCCAAACCTGAGCTTCCCATGCCCCAAAGCGCGCTTGAGGTTCATGGGCTGTTGCAGCATTTGCTCGAACTTGGCGGAGTGGTCCCGTTCCGCCTCCCCGCGTGGCTTGCAGAACCGGAGATCGCCTCCTACCTCGATGCGCGCGCCGAAGCCTATAGTGATGCTCTACGCAAAATCTCCGACTGTGTGCAAATGGAACTGCAGCTCATCTCATCATGCTTACCCATTCCCCTCGCCGCCAACACTGCCCCGAACGGAAGGGATTATCTGCGCTCCCGGGCGGCGGGGCAGAGCGCCTGGCGCAACGCCGCCACCTTGGTCCGCGAGAAACTCGATTCAGTTACGCGGGCATGGCGTCAGCACGGACCAGCCAATAACGCCCTCAAACTCTCCGCGCTGGTGCCGCGCAACGAACGAGAGCGGTTCGTGGAGTCGAGCGCCCAGCTAAAATTGGAAAACATCGCCATAAAAGTCTCCGGCCCGTGGCCAGCGACAGATTTCATTCACTTAGACGCGCCGCGAGCGGAAAGCAACGGGAACCCTTGAATTCAGACGCTGAATCAAACATCAACGCCGCGGCTTCCAGCGAACTGGAATCTGCCGTCGAACAGATCCAGCGGGAGCTTGAGCAGTTCGCCGGCGCCGGTGCCACCCGCCTCGATTGCACTCCGGAGAACGTTGAGCAAGGCCTGGCGCGGCTGGTGCTGACCGTCGTCGAACTCCTGCGCAAGCTGCTGGAGCGCCAGGCAATCCGCCGCATGGAGGGCGGCACGCTGGATGACGCAAAAATAGAGGAGATGGGCCTCGCATTGATGAAGCTCGAACTCAAAATCGTCGAATTAGCGACTCAATTTGGCCTCAAAGTTGAGGATTTGAATCTAGAATTGGGCCCTTTGGGCAATTTGCTGCCGCGAGAGTGAGCGTGGCTTTTCCACAGCTTTTCTGGTCGCCCCATCCAACTCAGCTCTGAATAAAATGCATCGTATTCTTTCTGTGGTGTGCGCTCTGATCGGGCGGGGGCCAGAACCTTCAACCATCCTTGCCCGCATTGACAGTCGTTGTTTGCCGCAATAGCATGACCTTCGGCACTCATTCGCTGTGCCGGTGAAGATGTAACTTGAATTAGGACACATGGATAGAATCCCAACAGTTTCTGGCACGACTAACCTGGTGGACATCCTTGACCGGGTGCTTGACAAGGGCATCGTGATCGCGGGTGACATTCGAGTGGCGCTCGCGAATGTGGAACTTCTGACCATTCGTATCCGCCTGCTCATCTGCTCCGTGGATAAGGCGGAACAAATAGGCCTGAATTGGTGGAAACATGATCCGAATCTGACGACGCCCACTGGCGCCATTCCGGTTTTGCCCGTCGCCACCGTGCTGAAACCAGCCAGAAAAACAACAAAAAAGGCGGCAAAAAAAACAAGTGGCAGGAAACGTTAGCGTTGTCAGGGAGGGTTAAACATGGCTGTTGAACGTCTATCTGGCGGCTCCAGTCTCATTGACGTCTTGGATCGCATCCTGGATAAAGGCATCGTCATCGATGCCTGGGTCCGCATCTCTCTCGTGGGTATCGATCTCATCACGGTAGAGGCGCGCGTCGTGGTTGCGTCGATCGATACTTATCTGAAATACGCCGATGCGGTGGGATTGACGGGATTGGTCTCTCGTCCGCAGCTCACCTCCGGCGGCGAAGAGGAGATCGTGGAGGAGATGCAGCCCGCGGTCAAGCGGCGGCCCCGGGTTCCTGTCCGGCGTACTGTTCCCCGCCGCTAGAGCGCCTGGAGACCCATGGCTACGCCCTACATGGCTAAAGCGAATCTGAGGAGCGAAGGCGAGACCCGGGCCTATCAAGTTCGCCGGGTGCCCGCAGCCGTTCGTCTGCTCGAGGCCGAGCGCAGCGAAGAAGTCTTTCCCCTGCTCCTCGAGGAAATTATCGCCCTGGGTTTCCCCCGCGCCTTCATCCTCACCGTCGATTACGAGTCAGGCGAAATCGTTCCCGCCGCCTCACTGCGCTGCTCCCGCCCCTATCTCGAGCGCTTTCGGACCTCTCTCTATGCCGTCGATTCTCCGCTGGTCGCTCTCCTTCGCCTTCAGAAACCCGCGGTGCTGGATGCTCCCGCGGGCAAATCCCACACGCTATATTGCCAACCAGCCATCTTCAGCAGCCATAATCCGTGTTGGGAAGCACCCCGCGAACGGCGCCGCCAATGCCTGGCGTTCGCCAATAGTGTGGGGCGCCGCGAACTCCGGCTTGAAGATCAGGTCTGCGGCGCCTGCCACATGCGCGGATACGCTTCCCTGGTTTGTGTCGAATTGGCAACGGAGACACGTAAACAGCCTCTTCCCCCCGCTGCCCTAACGGCCCCCGGCTTGACCCCGAATCTCGCCAAACTGCGCGAGCTCATCGAAATCTCCAACCGCCACATGACCCGGCTCTTCAAGACGGAACACAACTACAATCGCATGGCTGACATGGACCTTACCATCGCCCAGATGGAAACCATGATGCAGAACATGACCGACCCCGTCGTGCTCACCGATACCCACTACCGGGTGGTGTTGCAGAACAAAGAGGCGGAGCGCTACTTTAAGCCTCCCGAAACCGAGACGGTGGTCAGCGAGGGGCTGGTCCGCGCCATTGAACTGAATAACCTGCTCTTCAGCGCCGCTCTGTCGTCCATGGCCGTCTCCGGCTCGAACGCCCACCGCGATCTCACGCTGGTGGATGTGACCGAGGGCGAAGAGCGCCTCTTCGAAGCCGTCTGCACGCCCACCTTCGCGCACGACAATATGCCCATCGGCATTGTGACCGTAATGCGCGACGTGACCGATTTGCGCCGCGCCGATCAGGAACTTCGCCACAATTATGAGTTGTTGCGCCAGGCAGAGGACTCGGTGCGCCAGGACCGCGACCGCCTCAACGTGATTATCGAAAATGTCGGTGACCCGATTGTCGTCTGCGACAGCAATGCTTCGATTGTGCTGCTCGATCCCTTGGCGGAACAGCTCTTTGGGACCGGAACGGGCGCCGCAACCGGAAGAGCTACTGGATCGGGATCGCGGACCGAATCGGCCGCGGAAGCCATCGGCAGGGGCGAGATCCGCGACGCCGCGTTGGTCAAAAATCAGGCCCAGTTGGATGCTTACATCTACGCCTTTACCTACTCCTTCGATCTCCGCCAGACTGGTGTCCTGCGCTTATACAGCCCCACGCTCAAATCGGAAATTGAATATGACGCCCACTCCGGCAAAATCTATGACGATCGCGGACAAGTTGCTTACACCGTGACCGTGCTGCGCGATTTCACCGCGCTGCGCAAGGTGGAGCAATTGAAGCTGGAGCGGCGCATGCTTGAAGTGGAAAAGTTCGCCTCCGCCGGGCGCCTGGCGGCCACCATCGCGCACGAAGTCAACAATCCCATGGAGGCCATCAAGAACGCCATCTGGCTCCTGCAGGACGCGGTCAGTCCCGAATCGCAGAACGTTTATCACATCCTGAAAGCGGAGACCGAACGGGTCGCCCGCATCGTGCGCCAGATGCTCGGCCTCTATCGCAACAACGAGGTCGTCAAACCCATGAACCTCAATACCGTTGTCGAGGACACGCTGGCTTTGCTCAACCGCCAACTGCAGCGCGCCAACGTGATCGTGGAGGAAGACCTGGGCAAGCTTCCCGACGCCATGCTCGCCGGCGATCAATTGCGCCAGGTGCTCTCGAATCTGGTCATCAACGCCCGCGATGCCATGCCGGAAGGAGGCACACTCCGGGTCCGCACCCGCTACTTCGCCGGCCGCGAAGGCCGGGAGCGGGTCCGTGTCCTTATCGCCGACAACGGCACCGGCATCACCCGGGAGATGCAGCGCACTATCTTTGAGCCGTTTGTCACCACCAAGGGCGAGAAGGGCACCGGCCTCGGCCTCTGGATCGTCCGCGGCATCATCAATAGCCATGGCGGAAAGATCACCGTGCGCAGCCGGATTGGCCATGGAACTGTCTTCAGAATAGATCTGCCGGTGGTGCCTGTTGTCGAATGAAGGAAATTTCGCCATTCTGATCGTGGATGATGAGCCCTCTGTGCTGCTCACTTACCGCCTCATCCTGGAGAAGAAGGGCTACGCCGTGCGTACCGCTGAGACCTCCACCGATGCGCTGCGCCTGCTCTCCGCTTGTAAGTTCGATCTCCTGCTCTGTGATTATTCTCTCGAGCAGGAGCATACCGGCTTTGAGGTGATCCAGGCGGCGCGCATCGATGATCCGCTCGTTTCGGCTGTCCTGCTCACCGGATATGCCAGCATAGAAACGGTCGAGCGCGCGAACCGCGACAATG
>JBDTLH010000078.1:0-6504 GCA_039934875.1 Acidobacteriaceae bacterium
AGGACTGTCTGGCGGAGAGAGGGGGATTCGAACCCCCGGTAGAGCTTTTGACCCTACAACGGTTTAGCAAACCGCCGCCTTCAGCCACTCGGCCATCTCTCCGACGGGAACTGCTGCTGGGAATGATTCTACACCAGGAGGCAGTTGGCGACTGGCGACAAGAAGCTGCCAGCGGCCAGTCGCCAGAAGCTATTAGCCAGCGGGATACAATCGAAGGGATGTCAGCGCCTAATTCAATCTTCGTGCGGGCCTGCCGGCGGGAGCAGGTGCCGCAGACTCCGGTGTGGCTGATGCGCCAGGCCGGACGCTATATGCCGGAGTATCGCGCGGTGCGGGCCAGCCACTCGCTGCTGGAGATCTGTAAGACGCCGGAGATCGCCGCGGAGGTTACCATCACCGCCGCCGAGCGATTGAATGTGGATGCGGCAATTATCTTCGCCGACCTGCTGCTGCCGCTGGAGGTGATGGGCGTTCCATTTGAATTCACCGCCGGAGAGGGGCCGCGGATACTGGACCCGGTGCGCACCTCCGCGCAGATTGACCGGCTGATAACCTATCGCGCGTCTGAGTTGGGTTACGTGGCGGAGTCGGTGCGGCGCGTGGCGCGGCATTTCGGGGCGAAGCTGCCGGTGATTGGCTTCTGCGGCGCTCCATTCACGCTTGCCAGCTACATGATCGAGGGCGGGGGATCGCGCAGCTATATCGAGACCAAGAAGATGATGTACCGCGATCCGGATGCGTGGAAGGTGCTGATGGACAAGCTGGTGCACGTGCTCGCGGAGTATGGCGTGGAGCAGGTGCGGGCCGGCGCGGATGCGTTTCAGGTATTCGATTCGTGGGTGGGATGCCTGAGTCCCGCGGATTACCGGCGGTATGCGTTGCCGCACACGACGGCGCTGGTGCACCGGTTGAAGCATGCGGGGGTCCCGGTAATTTATTTTGGCACGGACACGGCGACATTATTGAGCGCGATGCGGGAGACGGGCGCGGATGTGATCGGTCTCGATTGGCGGATTGATCTGCGGCAGGGATGGCAGACGATTGGGACGGGCCACGCGGTGCAGGGAAACCTCGATCCGGTGGTGCTGTTTGCGGATGAGAAGACGGTGCGCCAGCGGACGCGCGAGGTGCTGGATCAGGCGCAGGGGAGAGCGGGACACATCTTCAATCTGGGACATGGGATCTTGCAGCACACGCCGGTCGAGAACGTGATCGCGCTGGTGGATGAGGTGCATGACTATTCGGAGCGCCAGATGTGCGCGAGCGGAGATTAACGATGGGCGAGCGGAGACTAACGATGGGCGCGAGCGGAGATTGATGTCGCAAGATGTGAAGTTTGATGCGGTGCTGCTGCTGGCGCATGGAACGCCTTCCCGCGTGGAAGAGGTGCCCGAGTACCTGCGCCGGGTAGCGAACGGGCGCGTGTTGCCCGCGGAGGTGGTGCGGGAGGTGGCGCAGCGCTTTGCAGCGGTCGGCGGTTCTCCGTTGACCCGCATTACGCTCGAACAGGGGCGCTTGCTGGCGGAAGCGATTGGCACGCCGGTTTATGTCGGTATGCGCAACTGGCATCCGTTGATTGCAGAGACAGTGCGGCAGATGATTGCGGATGGAGTGCGGCGGGTAAAGGTGGTGTGCCTGGCGCCGCAGAACTCGCGCACCAGCGTCGGCTTGTATAAGGCGGCACTCGAGGCAGCGGTGAATGGCTCCGGCCATATTGAGACTGAGTTCGTCAGCGAGTGGTTCGACCATCCGATGTTGATTGCGGCGTTTGCGGAACGGCTGCGGGTGGCGCGAATTGAGGCCCCCGCGGCGCCGCTATTGTTCACTGCGCATTCGGTGCCGTGCAGGACGGTGCAGAGCGCTCCGGATGGCGTCGCCGGCGATTCCTACGGCAATCAGGCGAAGCAGACGGCGGCGCTGGTGGCGCGCGAGGCGGACGCATCCTGCTGGTATTTCGCCTTTCAGAGCCAGGGGATGAGCGGCGGCACGTGGATCGGTCCGACGGTCGAGCGCACGCTGGACATGCTGCGCGTGGAAGGGGTGCGCGAGGTGATTATCCAGCCGGTGGGTTTTGTCTGCGACCATGTAGAAATTTTGTATGACGTGGATGTTCAGTTTCGCGACCACGCAAGATCGGTGGGCATGAATGTGTTGCGTCCGGAGTCGCTGAATACATCGCCCACATTTATAGCGGCGCTGGCGGATGTTGTGCGCGGGGCATGAGGCGCGTTGCCATCATCGGCGGCGGGCTGGCAGGGTTGAGCGCGGCGTTCGATCTGGCGCGCGCGGGGACCGCGTTCGAGCTCTTCGAGGCTTCCGGCAGGCTGGGCGGTATGGTGCGAAGCAGTGAGCGTGAAGGATTTCTGATCGAGCACGGGGCGGATTCGTGGATCGCGACCAAGCCTTGGCTCGAGGAGCTGGCGCGCGATCTGGGAATGGAGGATGAGATTGTCGCATCGCCCGCAATCTCTCCTTCCACTTCGATTCTGCGCAATGGGGAGTTGACACCGTTGCCCAGAGGACTGTCACTATTTGTCCCCACAGACTTGCCGGCGATCGATGAATCGCACTTGTTTTCGGCAGCGACCAAGCGGCGCTTTCATCAAGAGCTGCAATCGCCGCCCAAGCCACTGGCGCAAAATGAGGATGCGGACGAATCCGTGGCGCAATTTGTGGAGCGGCACTTCGGCGGGGAAGTCGTGAAGGTTTTGGCGGGGCCGCTGCTGGCTGGTGTGTATGGCGGAGACGCGGACAAGCTCAGCGCGCGCGCGGTAATTCCGGGCATGGTGGCGATGGAAGCGCAATATGGAAGTTTGATCGCTGGAGCGCAGGCGGCGCGTCAGGCAGCCAGGCACACGGGGGGACTTTTTCGCAGCGTGCGCCGAGGGATGGGATCGTTGGTGGAGCGGCTGGCGTCGATGCTGCCGGAGCATTCGGTGCATCTCAATGCGGCGGTGAGTGCGGTGAAGATGCAGGGCGAGAGTTATTCGATCCGGACAGAGAATCAGGTGAGCGCGGGATTCTCGCATGTGGTTCTCGCGCTGCCGGTCCTAATACTGGGACAGATACTCGGGCTGGAGCTGCCCGAAATCCGGTACAGCTCTGCCGCGACCGTGGCGTTGGCTTACGATTCTGTCCCCCAACTTCCCGCCGGGTTTGGATTTCTTGTGGCTTGCGGCGAACCGGAACCTTGTCCGGTAATGGCCGCCACCTTCGTGCAACAGAAGTGGCCGGAGCGGGTTCCCAGCGGAAAATCGATGATACGGGCGTTTGTCAGCGATCCGATGTTGCTGGCGATGGATGACGATGGATTGGCGAATGCGGCGAGGCAGGCATTCGCGAAGACGCTGGGGATTATGGCTGTTCCTGCTTTCGCCAGCGTGGACCGCTGGCCGAGTTCAATGCCGCAATATGAGCTCGGGCACCTGGCGCGAGTGGAACAAATACTCGCTACAGTGGCGCAGCGTTATGGCAAGCGAGTGCTGCTGGCGGGCAATTCGTATTATGGCGTGGGCATGCCGGATGCAGTGCGCAGCGGGCGCGAAGCGGCGAAAAGGGCGGCCACAGAGGACACAGAGGACGCACGAAGGAAAGACAGAGAAGATAGAAAAGCCGAGGATTAATTAAGATAGAAAAGCTGAGGATTAATTAACTACCCGCATCAAGGTAACGTCAGACGTTGAAATTCAACAGGTTTCTATTTCTTCTTCGAGTTCCTTAGTGAAACCTTCGTCACCTCTGTGGTTGCTTTTCACTTCGAGCCGTCCGGCAAAAGCATAGGGCGCAACCCCTTGCGAGGTCCGCGCCCTATGTAGAGGGAGAGTTGCTTGCTTGCTTGTATTAAATAAGACGCCAGCGGGACAAAAAAGTTACCGGCAAATCAGCCTTGGGGCTGCGCGGCAGTTTGCGGCCCATGTTCATGGATGTGGTGTTGCTGCTTCATCTGCTCCCACTTGGTCTTCTGTTCGGGAGTGAGCAGGTTATCCATGAACTGCTGGTTCTGGGCATGCGCTTCTTTCATCTTGTCATGCTTCTGCTCAGGGGTAAGCGAGGTATCTGCTTTGAGCGCCTTCATGGATTCCATCTGCTGTTCATGATGTTGTTTCATCTGTGACTGCTGGTCGGGGGTGAGGCCCAGCTCCTGCGCCATACGCGCGCCACCTCGATGGCCGCGATGACCATTCATGGTTTCGGTCTGTGTGGAAGCTGGCTGGTTAGAGGCTGCGCTCTGATCTTCCTGTGCGACCGCGAATGCACTCAGGGCTGAGATGGTCAGCGCCATCACAGACATTGCAATAATTTTCTTCATAGTGGTTGGTTCCTGCTTTCTTCTCGGGATTGACTACTCCCACCGTACATAGACACGCGGAAAGGGCAAAAGTTGCTCCGCGGATATGCTGTGCGCGCTATCTTCAAGGTGGTAACATGGCGTCTTACCCGCCGATGAGGATTGGCGGATTCTAAAGAACGAGGCGCGATTGGATTCCGGGTTACAACTCGCGATCTTTGGTTTGCTAGCTGCCGTCGTTCTTGCCGCGATCGGCTGCGCACCGCAGCGAACGGACGTGGCGGGAGACGATTTGCGGGTACACACATGGCTGAAGACATTCCACTTCAACCTGGATGAAGTTAGGTCCGCGGAAGAGATCGAGCCTGACGAACTTTCCTGGCGTAACACCTTCCGCCTCTGCGCTGTGGGCTGGCCGTTGAAGCCATATGGATATCTCTGGAACCGCGAGCGAGGCCTTCTGCTCGCGATGGTGAGCGATCGCAGTGGCATGGTGCTGCTGGATACGGGGAAAAAGCTCATCCTCGTCTCCCCCGAGAACCCTCGCGACTTGGTGCTGGAGATGCAGAATCGACCGGCCTAGATCAGCTTCCGCAAATGCTGGAGAGGTCAACCATAGAATGATGGTGTGAGTGATCTGATAAATCACGACGAGACCATCGTTGCCATCGCGACTCCGCAGGGGCGCGGCGGGATCGGCGTGGTGCGGCTCTCTGGTCCGCGGGCGCTCGAAATTGCGGAACTCATGTTGCGCGGGAAGCATCCGCTCGCGCCCGGTCACGCCAGCTTTTGTGAATTGATCGATGTTGCTAACGATCATAGTAATAACGGCCGGCTGGATGACGTGGTCGCGACCTACTTCCGCAGTCCGCAGTCCTATACCAAAGAGGATGTGGTCGAGATTTCGGCGCATGGCTCGCCGGTGTTGCTGGAACACATCGTGCGCCAGGCGATTGCCTGCGGCGCGCGGCCCGCCGAGCCCGGCGAGTTTACCCGCCGCGCGTTCTTGAATGGGCGCATCAATCTCACCCAGGCCGAAGCAGTGCGCGATCTGATCGAAGCGCAGACGCTCTATCAGGCGAAGCTGGCGGCGCAGCAACTGGGCGGCGCGCTCTCCAGGCGGGTGGCGCCGATCAAGCGCAAGCTGGTTGATTTGATCGCGGTGCTCGAAGCGGGAATCGACTTTGCCGACGATGACGTCTCTGTCTTGTCTGCGCCGCGCATCCTGGAGCAGATTGCGGAGGTGCGCGCAGACCTCGGTCGTCTGCTCGCCAGCTTTCGTCTCGGCCACGTGGTGCATCAGGGCATCACGCTCGCCATCGTGGGCAGGCCGAATGTGGGGAAATCCAGCATCTTCAATTGTCTTATCGAGCGCGAGCGCGCTATTGTCACTGAGGTCCCGGGGACGACCCGCGATCTGGTGAGCGAGACCATTGCGCTGCACGGCGTGCCGGTGCGCCTGGTGGATACGGCGGGCATTCGTGAATCGGAAGAGGTCGAGTTGGTGGAGCGCATGGGCATCGAGCGCAGCTACGAAGCGCTGGCCGACGCCGATCTGGTGCTGCTGGTATTCGACGCCTCGCAAGCATGGGCTGGGGAAGAGG
Organism: Acidobacteriaceae bacterium; assembly: GCA_039934875.1. Classification (GTDB taxonomy): domain Bacteria; phylum Acidobacteriota; class Terriglobia; order Terriglobales; family Acidobacteriaceae; genus JBDTLH01. Next base: position 5,893 of record JBDTLH010000078.1, read on the forward strand.
AGCGGCTCTTGGCGCGGTTGCACGAGCGCGCGCCGCTGCTGGTGGCGAACAAATCGGACCTCGCGACCACCGGCGGGGCGCGGATAGAAAGCGTTCGTACTTCGGCGCGCACTGGTGAAGGGATCGGCGAATTGCGCGAGCTGATCTGGCGGCGCGTCACCGGGTCGGGAGACGCTGGCGCGGAACTCGAATCGGGCGCGCTGACCAACGCCCGCCACGAACAACTGGTACGCGAATCCCTGGCAGCGCTCAATGCGGCCCAAACCGCGACCGGGAATAAAATTCCGCACGAGATGCTGCTCATGGACCTCTATGCCGCACTACACGCACTCGATGCGCTGACCGGTGAGACCACGCCCGACGACATCCTGACAATTATCTTTTCGAGTTTTTGCATCGGCAAGTAACGGGCAGACATGGCTAGTGAGTGCAAAGGCGTTAACACGAAGGACACGAAGGGAACACGAAGCACACAGAGACAAAGAAGGCAAAACCAGTCCCTTCGTGTTTCTTTAAGCTCTCCTCTGTGTCCTCCGTGGTAAAGCTCTTGCTCTTATCCGCGCTCATCCGGAAATTCGCGGCCAGTCCTTGACACGCCTGACTTGCATTTAT
>JBDTLH010000079.1:0-7472 GCA_039934875.1 Acidobacteriaceae bacterium
TCTCAATCCCGAGTTGCCGGCTGCCTTACTTCCTGCTGATCAACCAGAATACCCCGCCATGATCTACACAGCTTCCGCTGCGGCTATAGCTTCCGTCAGTGCATTGGGCCTTCGCGCCCTCCGGATACGTGTACTTGTAAGCCGCATTCTCTATGTGCCCACTGCTGCTCTTTGCTGCCTGGTATTTAGGCTGCTTGCGGACGATAGAGGTCGCCCTCGCCACCCGGCGAAGACCTTTGTGGCCATGTTTCCGGCGCCCTGGCGAATAGGAGGCGGACCGCGCGCGCGCCCTGCGCTGTGGGTGGTTCGCCTTCGATCCCAGGTCGCTGTAAAAAGCTACCTCGGGGCGAGAGGGCCTTTGCGCGGTAACTTTGTTATGGTTTGCATGGTCGGCCTTCGCGGCTCCGGCGATTGGCAGACCTATGAGAATGGCGGCGAGAAATGAGAGGCGCATTTGCAACCCTCCTTTTCTTTCTGCTGCCAGCGTAAGCACCACTCCAGTTGCAGTCAATTCCCTTCCGCACAAAAATGGGGCTGTGTACCAAAGTAGATAAACTTGACCACCCCAAAACACCTTAGTCCTATTTGACTACCTTAGCGTGTTAAACACTTGAAGAATATGAACCTACGGGCATTTTGTGCTTTTACCAGAGTTGATGAGTAGTTATGCTCCACAAAGCGTCGCAATGGCGCGTTTAACACTGCGGTTTCCGCAATTTTCTAGTTGGAGTTTTCTATCATGCGATATCTATTTTCACTGTTACTGTTTTCCGCCTTTGCCGGCCTCGCCGCCTCTGCCCATGCCCAGACCAACATTTACAACATCGAAAAAATGTCAGGATGGCAATCCTGTGGCTCTTGCGCCCAGCCCGGCGGCCACGGGTACAACACTCCCCACGGAATTACTCAGCACCTTAGAAGCCCCTCGCTCGATGGCTCCTCCACCCAATATTGGCTAGGCGGCGGTGGTAGTCATCCGTATTCCAACGCGCTCTTCTTCAAGCCGCTCGGAGGAAGAAACGGTGCCACCAGCTTTACCCTCGATTTCAACTTTTGGATCGCGAATGCTTCCGTCGCGCAGGGCATTGAGATGGATATCTTCTACGCCCGCAACGGCAAGAAAAACTTCTTTCTCACCGAGTGCGACTCGCGCGGACAACATGCCGGCACCTGGCAGGTATCGGACGCGGTGCATGATAGCTGGCAGCATACCGGCCTCCCTTGCCATGTGAGGTCCTATGCATGGAACCATGTCACTCTTCAGTTCCTTCGTCAATCCGACGGCAACACTCGCTTTGTTTCGGTTTCCATGAATGGTCAGACGCAATATGTAAACCGCACCTACGCCGGCGCCAATGACGGCAGCTTCCAGATGAATGCCGCCGTCCAGCTCGATGGCGATGAACACCAAGATAATTACTCCATCTATACCGACGACATGAAGATCACCTATCGGTGAGCTTTGCGAATTTACGCTTCGTTCCTTCTCTTTGGTACCATCCAGATATGGATGGTACCAAATTGCTGTTGGGACGTAGCGCTCTTCTATTGCTTGTCGTCTCCCTCTGCTCGGTCACTTTGTCCGCCCAGCACGGGGGACACGGCGGCAGCGCATCTACCGGAGGCGGTGGCGGCGCCCCCAAAGAAGGTGGAGATCCCACGGCTATGGCGGATTTCGCCAGGGTCCTTGCCGTGCAAGCGTCCGACGATCAGAAAGACCAGTTCCAATCGCTGGCTGCTGACACCAAAACCGCGCACGACGCGGCCAGACAACTTCAGCAGCAGTCTGCCGCGGCGAGCCCATCTGCTGCTGAGCAAGCCGCCAAACTGCCAGCCGCCGTGGATAAAGCGAAGACCGAGACCCGCGACTTTGTGAAGGATTTCACCAAGCCGCAGAAAAGCGGCCTCAAACCTCAATTGCAGAAATTATCCAAGGCAGATGCCGAGTTGGAACGCGCAGTGAAGGACCTGGATGCGGCTTTGGGCAATCGTGATCAGCTCGCGAACTCCGCCGCGCGCCTGGAAAAAGCGCTTGCCGAATTCCACTCCGCACAAGCTGCCTTAGGCGACGAGATGGGAATTCAGCTTCATCCCTGAATCGGCTGGCAGCGCGGACACCAGAAGGTACTGCGCGCTCCGCTCCCCTGTTTTTCTGCTTGAATCGGAGTTCCGCAGCGCAGGCACGCCCGCCCCTTCCGCTGATAGACCCACAGTTGTTCCGCGGGATTGATGCGCCCAGTCGTTGCCCGCGAAGCACTGGATGCACTCTCGCTGACGTTGGCGAGAAGATACTTTCGGGCAGTGTGGACCAGGCAGGCTAGCTCCTCCGCCAACAATCCTCCCGTTAAACGAAACGGGTGCACTCCGCAAGCGAAACATATCTCCGACTTGAATACGTTGCCAATCCCCGCCATCAAACCTTGCAGCAACAGCGCGTCACCAACCTGCAAATCAGGGCGAGATTCAAGCTGCTTGATCGCCGAACGCTCGTTGAACTCCGCGCTGAGCACATCTTCTCCCAGGCGGCCATATCCGGGATGGCGGGCCAGCGATGCCGCCGTGTGAAACTCCGCCACTGGCACATCGAAGCCCACAGCTACAAATTCATCGGTGTGTATCGCTACTCGCATGTGATAGCGGCTGCGCTTCCACGCCTCTCCCGGACGGTAAACGTGCCAGCTTCCATTCATGCGCATGTGCGTCAACAAGAATAGATCGCCAGTGAATTCCATAACCATCCACTTGCCCCGCGCGCTCACCGCAACCATCTGGCGGCCTGCAATCGGATGGTCTTCCTCAACCCGGTTCAGCCTGGGCAATGCCGATTCGAAAGCGGTCACCGTGCGTCCCGCCAGCGCGCGATCCAGCGTGCGCGCGGCGCGAAAGATAGTATCGCCTTCGGGCAATTAGCTGTCCCCCATGTTGTCACCTCAGCGAGCGAAGCAATGTCGAAAGATCTTGTTTGTCCCGGTTTCTCTGGTTCATTCCCCGGTCACATTCTCCGGCTCGTCTTCTTCCACCAGTTCGAACGGCTGCTGTTTACGCTCCACGCGCCGCATCTGCAAGCCCAGCGGGGTCTCCACAAACCCTGCTTCAATGAGATACCGTGAGAGCGGATGCTCCTTAACCGCGCTGCCATTGATCTCCCCTATCAGCAAGCCATAGCGCGACGTTTGCATTTGCTTCAGCGCAACCCGCGCCAACTCTGCCGCCAGCGCCCGCGCATGTTGCGTTTGCTCCGGCTCCTCTTCCGGCAAAAACACCCGTATCGCCGGGTTCCTCCTCCTTAAAAATGCGGTCAGCGCGCCGTCCACCAATACTACCGACGCGCCACTCGATCGCGACATCCCGTGCTGCGCCGCGTCATCCACTCGCGGCCACGGCAGCAATGCCCCATACGGATTCGCCGGGTCCGTCGCGGCCAGAAGAAGTGTCTCCGGCTGCTGGTCCCCGCTCGTCGTCCTCAGCGTCCGCAGCAGGTCCACCGCCGCCGTCATCGCGAACTGCGCCGCCCCCAACCCTGCGATGAACATGCCTCGCCGAATCCACCCGCTCTCCTCCATTTGCTTCAACGCTGGGTACACTGCGCTGTATCCGCCCGCAATATCTTCCGCTATCGCCGTCTCCCGCATCACAATCCCGTGTCGCACGAGCAACTGCTGCGCCATGTTCGCGATCCACTCCGTCCCCGACAACTCGCCTTCCACCCGCGCCTCCAGCAGCGACCACCTTCCCTCCGCCGGCGAGCTATACCGCGCCCGAAACCTCCGCAAAAAATCCGGCGATCCCGCCCTTCCATCCGCATGCACCGAATGTCGCTGCTCCTTCTCTTTGCCTGCCGCCCGTAGATTGCGCAACGGATGAAACGTATCGTTGGTCACCATCCCCGACCACACCAACTCCCATAGCGCATCACTCGTCTCCCCCGGAAATCCGCCGCCGCACGCCGCATGAAGGGCAGGAAAGAACAACGCACCCTTCTCCAGTAGCACGCTCACAATCTGCTGCGCCCGCTCGCTCAATGACGCTGCCAGCCGCAGCCCGCGTGGTGTCAGCAGCAGCGGCAATGATTGCGTGAGGTAGAGCGCGATGCGGCCGTCCCGCTCGCCCACCCGCTCCATGCCCACCCAAATCACCTCGCCCGAAGCCATCAGTACATCCAAATCTTCCGGACGATAATTCATCACCCGCGCCGGCAAAACCTCCCGCTCCAAATCGGCCACATGAAGCGCCGCGCCCTGCAGCAGCTCTATCGCATCCAGCAATGCGCCCGCCCCACGCTGTGCGGAAAGCACTCCCTGCCAGCGCGTGCTGAAGCGCGCAAACGTCTGCTGCGCCACCGGCTCAATCTCTCTTCGCAGTCGCGCCAGCGACTTCTGCCGCACCTGCCGCAACACCTCCGCATCGCACCACTCGCGATGCGTCCCATTCGGGCGAAACTCCCCTTCCAGCACCCTCCCACTCGCATGAAGCTGCTTCAGCGCCAGTTCGACCTGCTCCGCCGTTGTTCCAAAACGCGCCTCAATATCTGTCGAAGTGAAGGGACCATGCCGTCGCGCATAGCGCCGCGCCAACTCCAGCATCGGCTCCGCAGTCTTCTGCAGAAACACCTCCGCCAGCCCGGGCGGAAGCGGGATTCCCAACCCGTCCCGATAACGCGCCGCATCCTCCACCGCTACATAGCGCGCCTCGCCCGCGATCTTTACCCGAAGCGCGCGCCGTGACGCCACCAACTTCCGCAGTCCCTCGGTTGCAACCTCTTCGCTCCCGCTGCGCCGGCGCACCTCCTCTTCACTGAGGTCGCCCAAACGCAACAGCAAGTCATGCACGCCATCGGTATGCCGCGCATGCATCTCGGGATAAAGCATCTGCAACTGCGCTTCCACCTCATCGAGCGCCGCCGCATCCAGCAATTCGCGCAGATCTGTATCGCCCAGCAGCTCCTGCAACTGCGCCTGATCGATCGACAACGCCTGCGCCCGCCTCTCCGCCAGCGGAGCATCTCCGTCATAAATGTAATTCGCAATATAGGAAAACAGCAGCGATGACGCAAATGGCGAAGGCTTGGTCGAATCCACCGTGGTAATGCGAATTTCGCCGCGCTCAATCCTGCGCAGCAGGTCCACCGTCGCCGGCACGTCGAAGACATCGCGCACGCACTCGCGGTACGCCTCCCGCAAACTCGGAACGCCTTCATACCGCGCCGCCACACTCAACAGGTCCGCCGCACGCTTCCTCTGCTGCCACAACGGAGCACGACCTCCGGGACGCCGCTTAGGCAGCAGCAACGCCCTTCCCGCTGCCTCGCGGAACTTCGCCGCAAACAGCGAACTCGTCCCCAATTGCCGCAGTACCAGATCGCGCAGCTCCGCCGAACGTGGAAGGAATAGCTCAGAGTTAAGCTCCTCCTCCGAATCAGGCAGCCGAATCACAAACCCATCGTCCGACCACATCGACTCCACGTCCATGCTCCGCTCCGCCCTTAGCCGCGCCGTTACCGCCATGCACCACGGTGCGTGGACGCGATTTCCGAACGGCGTCAGCACGCACACACGCCAATCCCCCAGCTCATCGCGACAGCGCTCGATCACCACGTCTTGATCGCTGGGCACGCGCTCCGTCGCCATCCTTTGCTCTTCCAGATACGCCAGCAGGTTTTCCGCCGAGCGCTCATCCAGACTGTGCTCGCTGATGAGCTTATGGAACGCGGTCGCTCGCGGCAGATCGAGCAGCTCCCGCGTCAACCGTCCGATATTCTCGCCAAACTCCGCCGGACGCCCCGCCCTGTCCCCATGCCAGAACGGCATCTTCCCCGGCTCCCCCGGCGCCGGAGACACCACCACCCGATCATGCGTGATCTCCTCAATGCGCCAAGTGCTCGCGCCCAGGATAATCGTGTCTCCATGACGGCTCTCGAAGACCATCTCTTCATCCAACTCGCCGACCCGCGCGCCGCCCTTCTTCGCACCCGCGAGAAATACGCCAAACAGTCCACGATCGGCAATCGTTCCGCTGTTGATCACCGCCACGCTGCGCGAACCCTGCCGCGCCGTCAACGTGTTCGCCACCCGGTCCCACGTCACTCGTGGCCTCAACTCCGCAAATTCATCTGACGGATACCGCCCCGCCAGCATATCCAACACGCTTTCAAACGAAGTGCGCGAGAGCGCATCATAGCCCGCCGCCCGCCGCACCAGCGCGAACAGGTCCTCCACGCGCCAATCGTCCATTGCGACCATCGCGACGATCTGCTGCGCCAAAACATCCAGCGCATTGCGCGGATACCGCACCGCCTCCACTCTTCCCTCATACATTGCCCGAGTCACCGCCGCGCACGCCAGCAGGTCGGCGCGATACTTAGGAAAAATGATTCCCTTGCTGGTCGCGCCCACATTATGGCTCGCGCGCCCGATCCGCTGCATCCCGCTCGCCACCGACGGAGGCGCTTCCACCTGCACCACCAAATCTACCGCGCCCATATCAATCCCAAGCTCCAGCGACGATGTCGCGACGATGCCGCGCAACGTCCCCAGCTTCAATCGCTCCTCAATTTCTTTTCTCTGGGCCACCGCCACGCTGCCGTGATGTGCGCGCACCAGCGTCTCTCCCGCGAGATCGTTCATCGCCCCTGAAATCCGCTCCGCCAGCCGCCTGCTGTTCACAAAAATGATCGTCGAAGTATGCGCCCGCACCAACTCCACCAGCTTGGGATGGATGGCGCTCCATATCGACGCCCGCACCGCCCCCTGCGACGCCGCCCCACTCGGGATCGCTTGCAAATCAATCTCGCCCAGCTTCGCCATGTCTTCCACCGGAACTTCGATCTTCAGCTCCAGCTTCTTCTTCTCCCCTGCATCCACGATCGTCAGCGGACGATACACCGCTCCACTCGCCCCCTCCTCTTCCTCTCTAATCTCATCTGCTCCGGATGAAGCCCCGCCCAGAAATCGCGCCACCTCCTCCAATGGCCTCTGCGTCGCGGATAATCCAATCCGCTGCAACCTGCGCCCGCACAATTGCTCCAACCGCTCCATCGATAACGCCAGATGCGCCCCTCGCTTGGTCGGAACCAGCGCATGAATCTCATCAATCACCACCGTCTCCACCGATCGCAACGCCTCCCGCGCGTTGGAGGTCAACAACAGATACAGCGACTCCGGAGTAGTAATCAGTATGTCCGCCGGCTTGCGCGCGAACCTTGCCCGCTCCGCCGCCGGCGTGTCTCCCGTCCGCACCGCAATCACCGGCTCATGAAACGGAGTCCCCAATCGCTGCGCCGCCTGCGAAATTCCCACCAGCGGCGCGCGCAAATTCGGCTCCACATCCACCGTTAACGCCTTGATGGGAGAGATATACAATACCCGGCAACGCGCATCCGCATCGGGCGCAGGCGAAAACAGCAGTCGCTCGATGCACCACAGAAAAGCCGTCAGCGTCTTGCCCGTTCCAGTCGGAGCCAGAATCAGCGTCGA
>JBDTLH010000080.1:0-3709 GCA_039934875.1 Acidobacteriaceae bacterium
GGACACTATAAACCAGTTTCCTCTCGAGGAGCAGGTTTTGTGCCGCGACGCCTGAACCGATTAGAATGTTCGCGACCCTTATACCTAAATCCGGGAGTCCACCACGACCGACCTCAGCAAAGCCGTCAGCTTCGCCATCACCACCGATCCAGACGCCGCCAAAGCGTTCTACGGCGGCACCCTCGGATTCAAACTGCTCAGCGACGACGCTCATGCACTCGCGTTCCGCATGAGCGGCAGTCCGGGCACGATGTTGCGCGTCTCCAAGCTGAGACAGTTCACTCCCGCCGCCTACACGGTTCTGGGCTGGGAGGTCGCTGACATTCGCGAGGCGGTGCGCACTCTGGCGGCGAAGGGCGTCGCCTTCGAGCGTTATCCCTGGATGCCGCCCGACGATGATGCCGTCTTCACCTTCCCCAACGGAGACGCCGTCGCCTGGTTCAAAGATCCAGAAGGCAACGTCCTCTCTCTCTCCCAGCACAAATCGCTTTAGGGCCTTGCTGTCGGCGCGCCGGATGCCGGGTTGCAGAAAACGATAACCGATACCGTGCGCGCTCTGGAAGTTTTATTTCCACGCCATCGCTGCCGTTCTCTCGCCCTGAGGATTGCAAATCGGCTTTGAAATACAATGCTTCTGGAAGGGAATGGCAAGTGAAATTCTTCATCCAATTGACTGCGGCGATTATCCTTGCCGCTCCATTCGCCTCATCATCAACCATGCAGACGCCCACCCAGGCCCTCGAGAGCATCGCTAAACAGATCGTCACGCAACTTGTAGCCCATCAATTCAAAGACGTGGAATTGCGATTCGACGATCGAATGAGGGCTGCATTGCCGCAGGAGAAGCTCTCTGCCGTATGGGACTCGCTCATCGGGCAAACCGGGCCATTTCAGCGCATTCTCCACACCCAGGTTGGCGAGCAAAAGGGTATGCAAGTGGTAAATGTGACGTGCGAGTTTCAACATGCCTCGCTCGATGCGAAGATTGTGCTGGATCAGCAGGGCCGTGTAACTGGGCTGTTCTTCGCGCCTGCCGCCGCGCCCCAAACGGAAGAATCGACATGGTCCGCACCCTCCTATGCGAACCAAGCTGAGTTTCACGAGCGTGATGTGATTGTTGGGAGCGGCCAATGGAAATTACCCGGGACGCTGACTCTCCCGAATGGTAAGGGACCGTTTCCTGCTGTGGTGCTGGTGCAGGGCTCTGGCCCGCACGATCAGGATGAGACCATCGGTCCCAACCGGCCCTTCAAAGACCTGGCCTGGGGATTGGCCAGTCAGAAAATCGCGGTGTTGCGTTACGTGAAGCGCACGAAGAAGTATGGAGCGCAATCGAGCGCGACGGCCGCATTCACCGTCAACGTTGAAACCGTTGATGATGCCGATGCCGCAGTGTCCCTGCTGGCGGGCGAGCCCGAAATCGACCATAACCACATTTACGTGTTAGGACATAGCCTCGGCGGCATGCTCGCGCCCCGAATCGCCATGAATGACAAGCAGGTCGCCGGCATCATTATCGCAGCGGGGACTGCGCGTCCGCTGGAACAAGTGGTGGTGCAGCAATTGAAATACCTGGCTACACAAGGCAAGGTCAGCGAGAAGCAAATTGACGACGCGGAGCGAGCGCAGGCTGAGATCGAAAGTCCATCGTTGAAACCTGACGCCACAGTTGTCCTGCTAGGGGCGACTATCCCAGCATCCTATTTTCTTGACCTGCGAAATTATTATCCCGCGGAAGCCGCTGCTACCCTGAAGGTTCCCATCCTCGTGCTACAGGGCGGGCGCGACTACCAGGTTACGAGCCAGGATTACGAGATATGGAAAGCCGCACTGGCGAAGGACCCACGCGCGAGTTTCAAATTTTACCCGTCGCTCATGCATCTCTTCATGCCGGGAACAGGCTCAGGGCCAGGCTCTCCGGCTGATTACGAGGTTCCAGGCCATGTTGCCCACGAAGCAATCGAAGACATAGCACAGTGGATCAAACGGAACAGCGCCGCGAAATAGCGCTGAGGTTCACCGGTCCAGATAGTACAGCATGAAATACACAATCACTCCGGTCACCGACACATACATCCACAGCGGCCACGTCCAGCGCGCGATGCGCTTGTGCAAGGCGAATTTACGCTTGAGCGCGCGCGAGAGCGTAATCAGCACGAGAGGCACGATGACTATTGCCAGAATTACGTGCGATGCCAGGATGGTCAGATAAACGTCGCGCGTGATTCCGTGATGCTGATAGAGCACGTCACCGAAGTGGTAGTGGTAGTAGAGGTAAAACGCCAGAAAGACAGACGAGGTGACGAACGCCGCGATCATGACAACGCGATGGCTGGCAACCCGCCGCTTGGCGATCTGCCAGCGTCCGATGCCCAGCAGAATGGCAGTGATGCCGTTCAGCGTGGCGTCAATAGTGGGCAGGATCGAGGTCGGGGCGGGCATTAGCCTCTATCATTTGCGGGAAACAGCGGTTTCGGGTAGGCCCCCGACTTCAGTCGGGGGGTAAGCAATTGAAATACTGAGAAGCTTCAGCGCCTGAGGTACACAAGCACAATCTTTCCGCAACTGTTAAGCCGCAGGCCGTGTGCTGCGTTTGGCAACCGCCATCAACGCCGCGACAAACACCAGCACGCTAAACCCGGCAAGGATGACCAGCGATAGCCCGGGACCAAACTGCGCCATGCCGCGCGCCTGTGGATAAAGGCCGGTGCGCAGCGCGTCCATGCCATAGGTCAGCGGATTGATAAGCATGATGGCACGCAGCCATCCCGACGCCGACGCAACCGGAAAGAGCGCGCCCGAGAGCAGCCATAGCGGCAGCAGAAATAGGTTGATGATCGCGTGAAACGCCTGCGCCGAATCCATCTTCCACGCGATGGCGAAGCCCAGCGAGGTGAGCGCGAATGCGGTAAGCAGCGTGGAGGCCACCGCGATCCCGAAGCCCGCGAGGCCCAGGTGCACCCCGATCATCGGGCAGAAGACGAGGAATATCAGCCCCTGCACCGCCGCCAGAGTAGTGCCTCCCAGTACCTTGCCCAAAACAATTGCGGCACGATTCACCGGAGCAGGCAGCACCGAGAGTAGAAAACCTTCATTGCGGTCCTGAATCAACGACATCATGCTGAAGATCGAGGTGAAGAGCACGATCATCACCAGCGCGCCGGGAAAGAAGTAGTGCAGGTAGCTTTCTGACTGGGCGCTGCTGTTGGTATTAAAGCTGCGCCCGAATCCGCTGCCGATCACGATCCAGAAGAGCAACGGAGAGGCGATGACGCCGACCACGCGCGATTTCTGGCGGTAGAAACGCACCAGCTCGCGCAACCACAGCGTATAAGCAGCGCTCCAGAGTACAGAAGATTGCGGCCCGAGTGCGCGCTCTATGCGCACTGGCGGGCTAGCGACGGTGCTTGCCATTCTTGCCTTCCTGCGGATGGGGCGCGGGTTCGTTCTCTGCGGTTTCGTTCCAGAAGCGATGTCCAGTGCGCCGGATGAAGACATCTTCGAGCGACGGCTTCGATACCATCACTGAATTGATCTCGCCGGGAAAACTCTCCATAAGCGGCGGGATGAAACGATGCGCTTCATCCTGCTCAAAACGTACCTTGTGGTTGAGTACCTTCGTCGTGACATGGAAGCGCTGGCTGATGCGTTCGGCCAGGTCTTCGGGATTGTGCAGGGCTTCGAGCTCCACGATGTCGGCGCCGATCTC
>JBDTLH010000081.1:0-4523 GCA_039934875.1 Acidobacteriaceae bacterium
AGCGGCCGGGCTGGCAAATCTGGCCGCGCAATTCGGCCTCGGTTCCTATTTCCTGAAGAACTCGCGCACTGCCGAATCGCAGGCGGATCTGTTGGGCACGGACATCATGTACGATGCGGGCTATAACCCGCAGGGGCTGGCGGATTTCTTCGTCAAGCTGCAGCAGATGGGGGGCGGACAAGGCCCGCAGTTTTTGAGCGACCACCCTGACCCCGGTAACCGACAGGAAGGGGTGCAAAGGGAACTTTCGAAGCTGGGGGACAAGCGGTTCCAGCCCGACAGCCCGGAGTTCCTGCACATCAAGCAGATCGTGGGCACGCTGCAGCATCCGGGAAACGGATTGCCTGCCGGAAGCACGCAGCCACAGCGGTACACCGGTCCCGGCTCCGCGCAGCCGAGCGGCAGCATGGCGACGCTCGACCATCAAATGTACAGCGTTTCCTATCCTTCGAGCTGGCAGGTCTATGGAGACCGGCAATCGGACGTCACGATTGCTCCGCAAGGCGGCATTGCGCGGGGCGCCAACGGACAAACCGAGGTCGCCTATGGCGTGATCCTGTCGGTATTCGAAGGCGAGCGGCGGACGGACAATCCGCTGGAGGATGGGACCCATCAGCTGGAGGACCAACTCCGGCAGGGGAACCCGGACTTGCGGCAGGCGGGCAACGAGGAGAGCGTCCGGGTGAACGGCATCCTGGGAAGATCGCTGGAGTTCACGAGCAGATCTCCGGTCGAGGGGCAGCGGGAGCGTGATTGGCTGGTGACTCTGGAACGGCCGAACGGAGGAGTGGCTTATCTGGTGTTCATCGCGCCGGAGCGGGATTACGGGTCGCTACGCCCGGTGTTTGAGCAGATCTTGCAGTCTTACCACATACGGTGACGGGGAAGCGGAGGTGTCTGCTGCTTGCGGCTGCTCCGCTTCTGCGGCAATCTCGCCACACGCGGGACGCATCTTTACTAACACCATAGACACGCCACCGTCCAATGGAGGTCTTATGAAAATCACACCCCGATTCGTGCTCGCGGCTGCGCTCGCGTTTAGCCTGAGCGCGGTTGCGCCTGGCCAGAACCGTCCGCAGCCCGAACGCATCACCAACGGTCCCGTTATCGAGCGAACCGGCAGTTCTTGGGCGGTGATCGCCTGGACTACGGACACCGGCGGCAGCAGCGTCGTCCATTACGGTCCTGATCGCAACCGTCTGTCAAAAACCGCCGAGGCGCCCTATAGCGATAACGAGAAGACGCAAGGCCAAAACCATCGCGTGCGCATCAACAACCTCCAGCCCGGCACGACCTACTATTACCGGGTGGATTCCGGACACGGTGAGGGTACTGGGACGCAAGCGGAATCTCCCATTCTTTCCTTCAGCACATCCGGCGGAAATCCTTCTGCCCAAAATTCCGGTGCAGGCCAGTCGGCACGATCGGGCTCATTGGCCATTATCAACGGGCCAGTCGTTGAATCCGCCCGAGAGAATAGCGCTGTGATCGCCTGGACGACCAACACCGGTGGCAGCACGTTGGTGCTGCTTTGAGAAATTCCCGCTACGTTCTACCCTATGTAACACTGTTCTCTGTATTCCTGCTTTCGCAAGCTCTTCCCGCAACCGCTGCTTGTTCTGCGACCAACGACAAAACCGTTGCGATTTGCACTCCCTTGAACGGTGCAAACGTCAGCTCTCCTGTGCAATTCACCGCTGCTGCGCGGGACAATGAACATCCCGTCGCCGCCATGATTCTCTACGTAGACTCTACGCAAAAGGCGCACAGCACAGGCAACACTCTCAATGCTTTGATCTCGTTAGCGGCGGGCAGCCACAGCGTAGTCATTCGCGCTTGGGACTCCGTGGGCCTCTACTTCTCCTCTTCGGAAACCATTACCGTCACCAATATGCCCGCTCCTCCCACGGTCAGCATCACTGCCAATCCGGCCTCCATCTCTCAAGGGCAGAGTTCTACCCTCAGTGTTTCCGCACAGAATGCAACCACGGTAGTCGTGACTGATGATGCTGACAACAACACCTACAATCTTTCTGGCGCTGGCGGCACGGTCACCATAAGCCCCGCCTCGACTACAACCTATATGGCGACCGCCACCGCATCGAACGGTGATACCGCGGCTTCCACCACAACCGTTACCGTCAGTGCAAACGGCATTACCGCCGTTAAGCACATCATCTTCATGCTGCAGGAGAACCGCAGCTTCGACAGCTACTTCGGGATGCTGAATCCTTACCGCGTGCAGCAGGGTTTCAGTGTGGGCGACGATGGCAAAACCTATCTTGTAGACGGCATCGATGACAAGCTCAGCACCATCTCCAATAAAGACGACGAGGGCGCTGTCTTTCCTCTCTTCCACACCACTAGTTCGTGCCTGGATGATATGAGTTCAGCCTGGCTAGAGAGCTATGGGGACGTAAACCGCTATAGCTTTCTCACCACCCGTTCCATTAACATGGATGGCTTCGTACATACGGCTGAAGGGTTTGCAAAATCAAAATCGGGCGGCGGACAGTTCACCGATATCCAGGGTCATCGCGCTATGGCCTACTACCGCGACATGGATACGTCGGGCGTCAATCCCGAACTAGATTACTACTACTACATGGCCTCGCAATTCGCCCTCTCCGATCGCTGGTTCTCGCCGGTCAGCAGCAAAACGATCCCCAATCGCCAAGCTACCATCTCCGGCGGCACTACCCAGGGCTACGTCTACGATTCCGCCAATAACGACCACGCCCCCCAGCTCACGGCGAAGACCATCTTCCAACTACTGGATAACCACAACGTCTCCTGGAAGATATACTACTCGCATGTGAATCCCGACGGCACTCCATCCACGACGTTCTCCTACTTCGGGTATAGCGGCAGATACATCTATCGGGGACCCAACGGGCAGCTCGTTATAGACAGCACTCACATCGCCCCCCTGAGCCAGTACTTTCAGGATGTTGCCAACGACGCTCTGCCGCAGTTCTCCTATATCGAGACCGACTACGGCGTCAGTGACGAACATCCGGGATCGGGACAATCCGTTCTCGCCGGGCAGCAGCAGGTCGAACAGATCGTCAACGGTCTGATATATAGCTCCTCGTGGAACAGCTCCGTCTTCTTCCTCAGCTTCGATGAGGCGGGAGGTCCTTACGATCACGTACCTCCGGTACCCGGAAGCACCAACAAAAATACCAGCTCCTCCCTCAAAGCAGTGGAGGGCGACATAGCGCCCATCGCCGTCAACCCCGACCAATATCTGCCCTGCCTGCCACAGACCCCCGGCGTCTACACCAATCACTGTGATCTGCGTCCGGGCACCCCGGGGGCGAATCCGAACGATGCTGCGGCCAAGCATGGATTCGCCGCGCAGCTGGGATTCCGTGTTCCCAACTTCATCATCTCGCCCTTTTCGCGTCGCCACTATGTTGGCCACACCGCCATGGATCATACCGCCGTCCTGCACTTTCTCGAAGAACGTTACGGCCTTCCGGCTCTCACCAGACGAGACGCAGCTCAGCCCAATCTGCTCGATTTCTTCGATTTCGCCAATAAACCATGGGCGACTCCACCGCCGCAAGATCAGATACCAACAGCTCCCGGCGTGGGCGGCACCTGCCACGCATCAGTTATGCAATAGCCGGAGAGCCGAATCCGAGTGTAGCCCTAGCCCCTCCAATCCAAAACCTCCCTTAACTCAGCATGGGTGATTACGGTGAGCTGAAGAAGGATTGGTAGAGTTAGCGAAATGGCTGCAAATTTGGTGGAATCGCGTGCTGCCTAAGGCTTCACTTTGAACTTTGTGGAACCCTTGGTGTCGAGTTCCATCAGCATTTGGGCTAGTTCAGCGTCTGTAAATCCCCGCCCCTGAATAATGCCTCGCAACTCCTGGAGGTTCATTGGGTCTAGAGTCATACCGCTGCGCTTACGATTTAGATGCACATGAACCGTGCTGCCCTCGCGCACCAACTTATAACTGATGACCATGGCGTATGTTACCAACAGATGTTTGGTGGGACAAGCGCTACTTGTCAGCAGCCACGCTGCTGAGGGATTGATGGCAACGGCCTTGCCGAGATCCGCGCGAATGCGCCTTTACTATCGCATCCCGCTGTGCGGGTACAGGGGGTTTGTTCTGGGTAGGGCTACTTGCCTTGGCGTCTTGCCGCGCCTTTAGATTTTGGCCATTTTGCGAGGTGGTTCGGATGCAAACCGGACTTCCTATCGTATGGGTGGAGAAATGCGGGTCCAAGCCCCGCCCCTTCGGGCGTGTAGCGATTCTCTGCAGGAACAAAGTCGCGCAGTTTGCGGCGAAATGCAGGGAAACTGGTGCCGAAAGGACGAGAGAGCGGGGAAGTTAGGACTGTCTGGCGGTGGATGCAGTCTTTTGCGAACCATTATCCTTGCTAACAGGGAAAAATACAGGGAAAATACGCGATTTCACCGCCTCCAGATGCATGACATATCGTGTAAGTGGCTATTTCACGCGGCGCACTGTGGCCTAGTTTTGCACCGGCGCTCATATCTGCCGG
>JBDTLH010000082.1:0-5582 GCA_039934875.1 Acidobacteriaceae bacterium
GATTGCCGCCCAAGAGCAATGGCTTCCATCCCGAACCGCCCAAGGCGCACGCCAAAATCACGCTGCGCAACAAGAAGTCGCTCGAACAGGTACAGATATGCATGGGGGTTCCCTCACCCGCCATCGCCGACGAAGATCGCTACACCGGATACGTCCTCAATACACTGCTCGGCGGAGGCATGAGTTCCCGCCTATTCCAGCGCATCCGCGAAGAGCAGGGACTCTGCTATTCCATCTTCAGCGACATGAACCCTTACCGCGACACTGGCATGTTGGGCGTCTATGCCGGTACCTCCAAAGACTCGGCTTCCAAGGTCGTGCGCTCGGTGGTTGACGAATTCAAGCGCCTCCAGCAGGAGCACGTGCCCGAGGACGAGCTGCGCCGCTCTAAGGACCAGCTCAAAGGCGCTCTGATGTTGAGCCTCGAATCCACCATGTCGCGCATGTCCAACCTCGCCCGCCATGAGATGTACTTCGACCGCTTCTACACCATGGACGAGACCATGGAGAGCATTGAAGCCGTTACCTCCGACGGCGTATTCGCCATGAGCCAGAAACTCTTCATCCCCGACCAGATCGCCGTCACGGTGCTCGGCAATCTCGATGGATTGAAGTTAAGCCGGGCACATTTGAACTGACCTTTGGGATGCCCCGTCTCTTCACACAAGATGGGAGTCTAGCTTCACCTCGGCACCCTCAGATGAGCAGCAGTACCTTCCCGCCCGCTCCCTTGCGCGCAGTGGCAACCGCATCCCGTGCTTTTGTCAAAGGAAAGCGACTCGCGATCGGAATATTAAGTTTCCTATTGAGTACGTCTTCCGCGATTTCGCTCAGCCGCCTGCCGTCCGCGTGAGACTGAAATCCGCTGACCTTCACCTGCGGAAACTGCGCCGCATTCGAGGGCGGCTCAGTCACGGTAACCAGCATTCCGCCCGCCTTAACCAACCCCAGCAGCTTCGCCGAAATCTCCGGACCGATAGTGTCCGCGATCGCGTCGAAGCGCCCTGCCTGTCCATAAGTGGATTCCTGGTCCAGCGCGAGCAGCGCATCCGCCTTCAATTCAGCAGCCGCCTCGAACTCCCGCGCGCGCACCCCGGCGGTCACCTCCGCGCCCGCGCGCTGGGCGGCATAGACAGCGGAGCGGCCAACACTGCCCAATGCACCGGTAATCAAAATCCTCTGCCCCTGTTTGATTCCCACGCCCTCTTCGATCAGTTGCACGCCGGTAAGCGTTACCAGCGGCAATGCGGCAGCCTCAGTCAAGTCGAGCCCCTCGGGCACACGCGCAAAAGCGTCAGCCTTGCCCACGACCAGCTCCGCCCAGGTCTCACGCCCCACTGCGATCACGGGGTCTCCGATCTTGAACCGGGTTACGCCTGCCCCTAACTGCTTGACCGTCCCAGCAACGTCGCGCCCCAGAATTCCCGGCATGGCGAGCGGCATGAAGTGTTGATAAGCGCCGCTCAGCACCTTCCAATCGACAGGATTCACGCTGCTGGCCACCTGCCCCACCAGAATCTCCCCGGCACCGGGCTGAGGGTCGGGAGTATCCTCGATAACCAACTGGTCCACATCGCCATATTGATGAATTCTTACTGCTTTCATGAGCAACCTCTTGCTTTCGATTCGATTCTTGAATCAATAGAGATGGCGTCTTGCGACGGTGGGATGGCGCAATCCCTGCTGCTATTCAACTTGCGCCAGATACTCTTCGAGCGCATCGTGGACGACGGCGTTTAACTTCTTATGGCGCTCCTCCGCAAAGAGAGCGGCGCGCTTATGCAACTCGTGGCCCAGCCGGACGTTGAAGCTGCCCTTGAACGGCGTGTCCGGTGCCTTCCCTTCCGCCTGGCAAAAAGCGAGATATTCATCGACTGCGGCCTTGAAATTCATTTCCAGGCCGCGTACGTCGCTTCCGTCATACGTGACCGTGTCGCGAATGTCAATGATGCGCGCATGCAAGAGCTTATCTTCTGAGCTGTAAAGCACCGAACCGTTGTAGCCCGCATATGCAAGTGTCTGGCTCATATGACTTTGTGCTCCTGAGTAATAAACCGGATTGCTACTCATAAACATTCTTACCCGCGATTGCAATTATTTATAGTTGCAACCTTCGCGCCGTTTGCGGTGGAGCGCTCACGACGGTTCCAGTCCCGCGCGCGCCGCTGAACTCGCATTCGATACACCGGCTCACAAAGTAAGCTGCTCCGCGCCCTGCTTTGCATCGCCGTTCGAAATCCCCTCCAACTTGATCGGAGGAAAGCCCACAATGTCATAGGTGCTGGATGCAATGCCGATATGAGCGGCGTCCAATTCGGACAGTATCTGCCGGCTGATGCGGTCCTTGAGGCCGCGTACATCGTGGGTGCCGCAGAGAAAACGCACGGCCAGCTCAACCCAGTTGTCGGTAATGCGCAGAAACACCCGCGGCTTGATATCGGCGGCTTCAATGAAAAAAGTCCGCTTCAGGCGGTCCAGCTCCGGTCGTGCCATGTTCGCGATCTCCGTCGTATGGGAGCGCACCGCTTCGAGAATGATCTGCTCCGCTCGTTCGCGATCATCTTTGAAGGAGATCGGCAGGTGCATCTCCTCCCATATATAGGGAAAGTCGCGCGTGTAGTTGTACACCGGATCCTCGAAGATATGCGAATTCGAGATCGTCACAATGCGTCCGGAGTACTGCCGGCTATAGACCCATTGTCCCGGCTCCTCCTGCTGCACACTGGGCGGCTCCCCCATCTCCATGATCACAGTCTGTATAAAATTCAGCGCTATCACATCTCCGCGTACGCTCCCCATGCGGATGCGGTCGCCCACGTTGAAGGTCTTGCCGCGAAGAATAACGAAGTATCCCGCAAAGCTGGTAACCACCTTCTGCAGTGCGAACGCCAGCCCCGCTCCCAGCAGTCCGGCCCCGGTAGCCAGCCGCCCGGGATTGTCGAACCATATGGAGACTAGTCCGATGACCGCGAGCAAAAATGTCACCAGGCTGATCCCCTGCCGCGCCCAGAATGAAGTCTTCTGCCGGTCTCCCCCGAACTTCTCCGCGATAAAGCGCAGAAGCTTGCCAGCAAATATCAGAAAAATGATCAGCCCCAACGAGAGCAGCAGCTTCTCGCCGTTCCTCGCATTGAACCCGAGCAGCTTAACTCCGGCGACCTGGACGTTGTGCGTCGCGCCGGAAATCTGGAAGAACGGACCTGCCATGGCAGTGAGATGCCCCCGACAGGGTTGAAGCTGCCGCTTTAACGCACGAAACACCTAATCGTCGCACCGCAACTCCGCCCTTACCGCCACCTCGATCGCCGCTCTCCCGCGCAGCACCGTCAACGCCGTCGTGCGCCCCGCCACCGTCTCATCCAGCAATCGGTGCAGTGTATCGACGCCTTCAACAGTATGGTCATCAAAGCGCACAATCAAGTCGCCCTCGCGCAGTCCCGCGCGCGCTGCCGGGCTCTCCTCGGAGACGCCGGTGACCAGCGCCGCCGTTCGCTGATCGAGATCATGGAAGCGCGCCAGCGCCGTATGCACCGCCGCAGTCTGCCCCTGCAAGCCCAGATAGCTGCGCCGCACCACGCCGAACTGGATCAGCTTGCCCGCGATAAACTGCGCCGTCCCCACGGAGATGGCGAAGCACAGCCCCTGTGCCGAAGGAATCACCGCCGTATTCACGCCCACCACCTCGCCCCGCGCATTCAGCAGCGGACCGCCCGAGTTCCCCGGGTTAAGCGCCGCGTCCGTCTGGATCACATCTTCGATCAACCGTCCCGAACTCGACCGGATGCTGCGGCCCAGCGCGCTCACCACGCCCGCCGTTACCGTCGATTGAAAGCCCATGGGATTGCCGATGGCGATCACCATCTGCCCTACGCGGATATGCCGCGCGTCGCCCAGCGCCAGCGGCGTGAGATGACGGGCATCGATGCGCAGCAGCGCCAGATCGGTATGCGGATCATCGCCCACCACATTCGCCCGGCAAGTCTCTCCGTCGAGCGTATGCACCGTCACCCCGGTAGGAGACGCGCCATGTACCACATGGCTGTTGGTAATCACGAATCCGTCAGGAGTGAAGATGAAGCCCGAGCCGCTGCCCGCCATGCGCTCATTGCCATCTCTGCCGCGACGCGACACTTCGATCTTTACCACCGACGCGCTCGCCCGCTCCACCACCGTGGTCACCACCTGTGAGTAAGCGTCCAGCGCGTCGCTTTCGGATGGCGTCTCCGCATCGAACCGACTAAACCGCGGCGCTGCTTCCCACTCCCCACTCAAAAACTCCAACTTTTTTGAAGACTGCATGGAATTTTGATTCACAAGGGCGGCGCGGGATTCGATACCCATAACCCGGCATGACGCAGCCCTGATGATGACGCGTGAGACCGAGCAGGGCCGGAGGATACTCGTTGAGTTTGATTCTGCTTTTGTGCAAAGGTTCGCATGTTCCACCTTCGCATTCAGTTGCTGTGGCGGTGCTTAACTCCGGTTCAGTTTAACTCCTCTCGGCCTTGGGTGCACGATCACCTCAGGCTCGAGTACGCTCATGGTGGATGCTGGTGGGCCGTTCAATCTTTCGAGTGGAGGATTCTCTGTAGCTGAAGGCCTGGGAAAACCGGACGTGCCCACCTGGGAGAACAGCACCAGAGCCTTGCTGATATTGTCTCGAATTGGGTCCTTTGTGAAACACGCCAGGACGAGAGTCTTTGCGCCTCACCGCTCAGGGTGCCAATAAATCGACGAGATCAGCCCTGCTTGGAATGATGCTTTCCGGCCTTCAGGTGCTCACCGAGCTTCTTGTGGAAGTTTTCGATATGTTCCCTGGTGTGCAGCGGGGGAATGTCATACTCGATCTTGTGGAGCCTCTGACCTGGCCCAGCGGTGAGAACGGTCGTCACGACGGCTGTGGGACCAGGCGTGTCGCCGTGTCCGAGCTGCGTGCCGATTACGGTTCCATCCTCATTGGTCACGACTGTGATTTTCTTCATGAGAACCACCCCAATGACAGGTTGTAGGCGACCGGCCAAGGGCTCTCGTTCCGGAGGACGGAGCTATAATTGATGCCCGTGGGCCAGTAGTATGGGAGCGAAGTATCCTCGAAGGCGTTCACGCTCGTCTGGACCGTCGTGACGGTCCCATAGTTGTTCTGCGCACCCACGAAGTTGGCGCTCACGTAGACCGGTCCTACATAGATCTCCCCGTTGAATGTAGAGGTCCAGTAGAGGGTCTGGTTGGCCGCCGCGGTGGCGACGCCGCCTGAAATCAATTGAAGAGGCATGTATACTCCTTTTCAGGGGCAATTATACAACCAACCGGTGACCACATATTGATTTTTTTTCAAATCCGGTAAGATTAGGTCGCAACTAAGGGCTGGGCCCACCTCTACTCCGCGCCTCCGGGCGCATTGCTGTTTTTCGTTCGGTCGCGCAGCAGCCTTTCAACCACTCCACTGCAATCTCTCCGATTTCCGCGATGATGCCGCATTTCGGGGCAACGCCTTCTGGACGATGTAGGTGGAACGAGTCATCCCCGCCTCATGCGCCAGGCGGTCGATTTCCAGGAGTTGGCTCGCCCGCGCCGTAATGTTG
>JBDTLH010000083.1:0-6075 GCA_039934875.1 Acidobacteriaceae bacterium
GGAAGACTCTGATTTAACTACATGCCTGGAACGTTTTGGGTAGACCCCCGGCTTTTAGCCGCTGGGGTACTGGTTAGCTCAATCAGAGTTTCCATAAGCATTGGGCCGTAAATGCGAACCGTCGGAACGGCGGCTTGAATTATCCTACCTGGGCGGTACTATCAGTCAGCTTACCCTGCCATTCAGTTACGGTTACTGGGTCAGAGATCGTTCTAAGGTGATTTGCGTATCAGTTTGGCTCTTCGGAGATCTCTTCCGTGATCTGTACGGCGATCTTCGGCATCTACGGAGATCGAAAATAGAAATAGAAAAAGAGATCATCGGCAACCTAGTTACTGAGTAGTAACCTCAGGCTCCTCCTCCGAGGCACGGGATACCGCCCTCAACGACACATGCTCACTATGCGCGAATGCGAACCCCGGGACCACCACCGACACCGACGTCATCAGCCAGATCAGAATTCCCCCCGCCGCCGCCGCCCCCAGCGGTACGTTGAAGACCAGGCTCAGCGCGCCGATCGTCGCTACCTGCGCTCCGCCCCCAATCCCCGGAAGCTGGATAACTCCTCCTGCCACGCTGAAGAACATCAGCAGCAGCACCTGCGGAAGATGCAGCGAGTTAAGCTCCGCCGTCCCGAAGGCGCGCACCGTCATCAGATAACATCCGGCTATCGTCAGCCAGGTCACGATCGAAACCGTACCCGCCGCGAGCACCTCCCGCGTCCCGCTCAGAATATGCAGGCCGCGGCTGAACGAGTCGAGCTTTTCCGACACCTTCCGGCTTACGCTGCTGCAACACCACGCCACCACCCGCGGCCCGTGCTTGTAGAGCAGATACATGGCAGAGGCGAGCACCGCAACCCCCAGCAGCAGCAAGTAGCTTCCCTTGCGGAACGCCGTGTAGTGCGGGATGTTGCGCAGCGACGGCGCAAACGCAATGTTGAGCGCCACAATCAGCGCAAATGCACCCATATCGAAGATGCGCTCCAACACCAGCACCGCGATTTGCGTCGTGAAGTCCACCCCGGTCCGGCGCGCAATGAGATAAGGGCGGATCAATTCCCCAGGACGCCCCAGCAGCACCATCCCGGTAAATCCTATGTACTGCGGCGGAATGAGCGGCGCGAGCGCGACCCGCTTCACCTTGCTCAGGAAAATCTGCCAGCGCCACGCGCGAAGCACGTATCCCACATAGATGAACGCGAGCCCCGCGATCAGGTATAGCTTTGAGCAATGCGCGATCACCTCAAAAAAGTCGCGCTTCCATGACCAGGGCTGTCCATGATTGCGCTTGGTGATCTCCGTCGAGATCGATCCCAGCGAACGGTATTGCACATAGACAAGAGCGCCGATCACTACCAGCGCGAGCGCGGCCCACAGCAGCTTTTTGTGCTTCACGCTCGTACCGCCGTCGGCTCCAGCGCCAAAGCAATCGCATGTGCCACTCCATCTTCATCATTGGAGCGGGTCACCTGCCAGCCCATGCCCTTCATGTCCTCATGGGCATTGGCAACCACGAAGGCGTGTCCGGCGAACTCGAGCATCTCGCGGTCGTTGTAGTTGTCGCCCACCGCGAGCACCTCCTCGCGGCGGATATCGAGCGACTCGCAGACTGCCGCCAAAGCATGGCCCTTGGTGCATCCCGGCGGCAACACGTCGAAGATGCACAGGTCGCGATCATCATATTGCGTAACATGAATACTCACCGAACCGCTTACTACCCCTCGCTTCAGTTGGCTTACAGCCTCTCTCATCTCAGAGATGGTGCCGCAGAACATCGTCTGAATTGGATCTTCTACAAGCGCCTCCTGGATCGGCTTGACCTCGAGAATGTACTCCAGATTGCTCTCTACCCAGCGCGCAATCCGTCCCACAAGCTCCGCGCGGGATTCGACCACCAGCGCCCCCGTGCCAGCGCGATTAAAAGTGAGCACCGCCGCGTTCGTCCAGCTCTGCATCTGATCGAGCACCGCCCGCGCAATTTCGCGAGACATCAATGTCATTGCCAGCAGCTTGCCGCACGGATCGTGTGACAGCGCTCCATTCGAACTGATGATGAACGGTTCAAAGCCCAGCAGCCGCGCAATCGGAAGCGCGAAAGCATGCCTTCGCCCGGTTGCCAAAACGACGTGTACGCCCGCTTGGTGCGCCTCCGCCAACGCCCGCAAATTCGTCTCGGAGATGCCGGACGCCGAGTTTAGAAGCGTGCCATCGATGTCCACGGCGATCAGCTTGAGAGACGGCATCTCTAGCCAGTTTAGCATTTGAAATTTCGCCGGGACAGGCGTGATATATTGCGCGAAGCCGCACAATTATAGAAATTCACGGACATAAATTGTTTTCTCCCTTCGGATTTGGCGGAATCGGCATTGTCATCATCATCGTCGCGCTGGTGGATTTCATCCGGCGCAAGCCAGACCTCTATTGGCTCTTCATCATCCTCTTCCTCGGCCCTCTGGGATCATTGATCTATATCTTCGTCGAGATGGTGCCCAGCATCTCCGCCAATCGCGGCCAGATCAAATGGATGGAGCGGCGGCGCCGCATCAGCCGCATCGAGGCGGAGGTCCGCGGCAATCCGTCGGCCGGCAATTTCGAGGAGTTGGGAATGCTCTACCTCGACGCCGGAAATTACAGCCGCGCCAAATGGGCGTACGACCAAGCTCTCAACCAGCGCACCGACTCCATTGATACCTTCTACCGCCGCGCCACCTGCGAAATCGAGCTGGCGCAGTTCCCCGCCGCCGCTAAAGACCTGGAACACGTGATCGCCAAGGACGTCAGTTACGATTTCGGACGCGCTCTCGGCCTCTACGCCCATGCTCTCGCGCAAACCGGAGACGCCGCCCACGCCCAGACCGTCTTTGAGGAGGCGGCGAAGATCAACACCTCCTCCGAATTCATGGTGGAATACGCCGAATTTCTCTTGAGTCAGGGTCGAAAGAACGAGGCCCGCGAATGGGCCCGGCGCGTGCTCGATAAACGCCCTCTGATGCCCCCCTATCAGCGTCGCCGCGAGGGCAAATGGCTCCGTCGCGCCGCCCGAATCTAAACCCACCTCTAAACTAACGCTCCACATCAGTGCTGGCAGGCTCTCAGCCTGCCCCTTCACGCGATACACTACCCTGCACTTGGGCGCTCATCTGTTCCTCGCTACTCCTCGCCCTCCTTGAGCACCCCCTCCACCGCCCCGTTCATCTCCGCCGCCATCTCTTTCATGCGCTTGGCGTATTCCTGTCCCTGACGCGGCAGAAAATCGCCGTATCCCTGCAACAATCGCTCCGCATATTCCTGGATACCGCCCAGCATCCCTCGCAAATCGTGCGCTACCACGGCGCGAAACTGCTCTAACTTCCCTTTAGCTTCTCGCCAGGCGCCGGTCGCCTCCGCCGCCTCGCGCTCCAACCTGTGCATAGAGCCCAGGAGCGCTAGATAGAGCAGCAACGCCACCAAAAACAGCACCAGGTTCGCCAGCAGGGAGACCCGCGACGCCCGGTCGAGGGACGCCTGTATCTCGTGGTCGTATCCCGCGAAGTACGCTGACGCCGACGCCGCGAACGCATCCAGTTCCTTGCGCACCTGGTCTGTATAGCCTTTGCCCTGCCCCGACCCCACCATCACGAACGCGCGCGGCCGGTATCCTTGCTGCCTCCATCGGATGGTCTGCTCCGCCTCCGCCAGCTTGGCGCGCATCAACTCCTCGACCCGCGCCTCCTGATCGCGCTCCTCCTGCGGACCGTCCGCGAGTCGGGTTCGCAGGTTCGCAAAGTCCTGCTGCAATCTCCCGCTGGCCGCCTTATAAGGGTCGAGGTACGAGGGGTCCGCGGTCAACAGATATCCCTGCTGCCCGCTCTGTATCTCCCCCACATCAATCATCAACTGCGCTATATCGGCGTGCAGTTGCGAGCCCGCGGTGCGCTGCGCAGCCGCCGCCCGCACCCACGCCAGGTCCTTGCTCGCCAGATACCCATTCAACACAATCAATATCAGCAACGCCGGGACCCCGATCAGCAAAAGGCCCTTCAATGTCTTTCCCATCGTGCAAAACTCCACGGGCAAGCCGCCCCAACCGCTCTTAAACCACCCTCAAGTGTATTGCCCTATGGCGCTGATAAATTCCACAAATCCAGACACAACTCTGGAGAAGAGTTTCGGATGACATAACCTCAATCCGCACGACAGCTTCCCAGGCGCTCCCCTCGGCAACAGTTTATCCACTGTAAATCCTTTGCTCCTCCCCCTTGCTTGCGATATGCTGGCGTTGCTTTTGAAAGGAGCGCGCCATGCACAACCACCTGACCCGCCGGGGCCTCTTCAAAGGACTAGCGAGCGCCGCCGCATACGCAGCCGTAGGCAACCTGCCCGGCCTCGCCAGCCCTCCACAAGATGCCAAAGCCGCACCGCAAAACGCCATCGCTCCGGCAGCCGCGCTAAAGCGCCTGACGGAGGGCAATGCCCGCTACGCGAGCAATCAGCCCAATATCAAAGACTACTCGGCGGGACGCGCCGCCCGCGCCCAGGCGCAATATCCGGTCGCCGCGATCTTAAGCTGCGCCGATTCCCGCGTCGCCCCCGAACTCGCCTTCGATCAGGGCCCCGGAGACCTCTTCGTCGTCCGTGTAGCCGGCAATTATTTCAATCCCGACAACCTTGCCAGCCTTGAATATGCCGTCGAGGTGCTCAACGCCCCCCTCATTATGGTTTTGGGACATACCAACTGCGGCGCAGTCAATGCTGTGGTCAAGGACCTCAAGAAACACGAACCGCTGCCCGGCCACATCTATCTGCTGGTGGATGCGCTCCGCCCGGGCATTGAAAGCGCGCTGAAAGCGGGCGGAGACCCCGTCGAAGCCAACGTCCGACACAACGTCGAGCGCCTGCGCCGCGCCCAGCCCGTCCTTCAGCAACGCCTCACGCAGAAGAAAATCGACATCGTCGGAGGGGTATACGATCTCGCCTCCGGACATGTCCGCCTGCTCTGAGTGCCGCCCCGGATAGCTTTTCAAGGCGTGAAAAAGGCTGTAATTCTTGCAGCTTTTCACGCGTTTATTGCTGTTTTTGTGACGTTTTTTGAGCAAAAATGAGCGAGTTTTTCAAAGGCGCTTGGAGTCGCGCTGGAATAGCTTTAAGCTAAGAAGACAAAAAGAAGGTCCTTCGCTGCGCTCTCAAGAATGATAAATCTCGTGCGGATGACGATCGCAAAACACCCACAATGGCTTTTACTGGAAAAACTCGGTCATCTGCGGGGCGGAGCCGGCACCATTAGGGATCGTGCTGACGCCCAGCGCAGTCATCGACAGTCCCAGCAGACTGCGATGGTCGTAGGTAGCGGTGGCTTGATATCCCGGTTTGACGTGGCTGCCCAGCATCAGCAAGGCAACTTTGCCGCCGCCGTTGGTGTTGTCGTCGCGCGATTCGTCGAAGACGATTACCAGTATCCCATTGCTGATGAAGTTCTGGTTGGCGATTAGCGGCGCGATGTTTGCGGAGAGCCATTGGTCCGCCTGGCCCAACTTTTGTCCCTCGGTGCAATTTTGAGTGGCGCAATTGTGCCCGTCGTCCACCACGTTGGGAACGATGAAGCTGTAATTGGGCAGCGCGGTCGCGTTGAGATCGGAGGTGAATTGCGTGAAGGGGACGATATTGGCCGCCTGCGCGGGATCGCTTTGCAGATCGCTAAGGTAAGAGAACGGGTTGTGGTGCCGCAAGTAAAGGCCCTGGTCGCCCCCGAGATATCCGGGCGCGGGGATGCTCTCGGCGTATGACTTCCAGGTTTTGCCCGATGCCTTCAACTCGCGGGCCACGTTGTCGATCGAGACGACTCCGCTGAATGCATCGTCATTGGTGACCTGCATGCCCGTGGTGATGGTGAAGTAATTGCCGATGGAAGGGTGAGTGTTGGCGTAGTAGTTGGTGGCGAGCGATCCCTGGGGGAGCAGGCTGTTCAGGTAGGGCATAGCGCCGCTGCCGATGGCGTCCGCGTAGTTCGCGTTTTCCAGCACCACGATGGCGAAGTATTTCACGGAAGGAATTTGTCCGCCTGACGGCGGGGGTGGTGGAGGAGTGGGCGGAGGCG